>JBDTNI010000117.1:0-6597 GCA_039933815.1 Betaproteobacteria bacterium | reverse complement strand
CCGAGTCCCCGAATGTCGATCAGCGCCGCAGGCGCGTTCACGTCCGGGGCGGCGCCGATCGGCACGCTGCGGCGCCGGCTACGGCACCACGTGCACGGCCTTGACGAGGTCGAGCGAATACGCGCGCCGGTAATCGACCCCGGGCTTGGCGAGGCCCACCGAGCGCAGGAAATCGATCGTCGACTGCCAGCGTGCGTCCGACATCGTCAGGATTCCGAGCGTCTGCGCATCGCCGCCAGTGACGATTCCATACTGGCGGATCTTGCGCAGACCGTAGTCGAGCAGTTCGTCGCTCATCTGCGGATTGGCCTCCCGGATCAATGCATTTCCGGGCGCCGGATTCGCGAGATAGCTCTTCCAACCCTCCGCCGACGCGCGGATGAATTTTTGAAGCACGTCCGGGCGTGCAGCCAGCGTCTTTCGCGTGACCACCAGCGCCTCGGAATACGGCGGATAGCCATGGTCCGCGAGAAGGAACACGACGGGCATCACGCCGCCTTGCTCGATCGAGTAGGGTTCGGACGTCGCGAAGCCTTGCTGCGACAACGTCGCGTCGGCGAGAAACGGCTGGACCGAGAAACCGTACGGGCGTTTCTGGGTGTCGTCAAAGCCGTATTTCGTACGCAGCCATGGCCAGAACGTCGTGTTGCTGGCGGCGCCGATGGCAACCGGCTTGCCTTTCAGGTCTTCGAGCCGCGACACGCCGGGGTGCGCGATCAGCACCGTTGGATTTTTCTGAAACGTGGCGGCAATGGCGACGACGGGCACGTCCTGCTCGATCGCTGCGAACACCTGCAGCGCGTCGGCCATCGCGATATCCACCTGCCCCGCCGCCAGCAATTGCAGTCCGTTGATCTGGGGACCACCGGATCTGACTTCCACGTCCAGCCCGTACTTCGCGTAGGTGCCTTCCGCGACCGCCTGGTAGAACCCTCCGTGCTCGGCCTCGGCGAGCCAATCGGTCGTCAGCACGATCCTCTGCAACGGCTGTGCAGGCGCGCCGTTGGCCAACCCCAGCAACAGAACCCCCGCCAAGCCGGCCGTTCCAATCCAGTTCTTCCGCACGCTGGCTCCCGAGTCTCGCGACGCTGGCCCGCTCGACGCGAGCGTCCGGCGCCATGGCGTCATTATGCGGCACGCACCGATCCGAGGCCGCGCGGCGCGTGTCTGGAGTCGCGCGCGCACCCACTGCCGACGACGCTCGACATCGACGTCCGAAAACGGCGAGCGGCGGCCGGCAGAGCGCGCATAATTTCGACATGGTGCTCGATTCCGACAACTGCTACCGCGCGCTGGCGACTCACGATGCGCGGTTCGACGGACGGTTTTTCGTCGGCGTGCGTACCACGCGCATTTACTGCCGTCCCGTGTGCACGGTACGCCTGCCGCTACGTGAGAACTGCCGGTTCTACGGCACTGCGGCCGCCGCCGAGGTCGACGGTTATCGACCCTGTCTGCGATGCCGTCCCGAGCTTGCGCCGGGACTTGCGAGCGTCGACGCGTCGACACGGTTCGCGCACGCAGCCGTCGCGCTGATCGAAGACGGCGTTCTCGACGATGGCGGCATCGAGACGCTGGCGGCGAAACTGGGCATTACGAGCCGTCATCTCAGGCGTGTGTTCGATGCGGAATTCGGCGTCTCGCCGGTCGAGTACGCGCAGACACAGCGGTTGCTGCTCGCGAAGCGCCTGCTCACCGACACGACGCTGCCGATCGTGGACGTTGCGCTGGCGAGCGGCTTTCGCAGTCTGCGCCGTTTCAACGCGCTGATTCGGGCGCGATACCGGATGCCGCCGTCGAGCCTGCGCCGACGGGCGGCCCCGGCTGCGCTGCCGACGACGATGTCCTTCGACCTCGCCTATCGGCCGCCGTACGACTGGGCCGCGATGCTGGCGTTCCTGCATGCGCGTGCGCTGCCCGGCGTCGAGGCGGTCGACGGCGACCGTTATTGCCGCACGCTCGTCGTCGCGCGCGGCAATGACCAATACACCGGATGGATCGCCGTGGCGCCTTCGACGGCGCGCCATGCGTTGCGACTGACGGTATCGGCGTCGCTCGCCCGTGTCGTGCCGGCGGTGCTGGCACGCGTCCGGCACGCTTTCGACATCGCGTGCGATCCGGCGCCGATCGCGGCGCGGCTCGGTCCGCTCGCGGCCACCCGGCCGGGACTGCGCGTGCCCGGCACCACCGACGGCTTCGAACTGGCGGTTCGCGCGGTCGTGGGCCAGCAGATCAGTGTCGCCGGTGCGCGTACGTTGCTCGGTCGCCTCGCCGCCGCGTTCGGGGCGCCCGCGGATGACGGCCTTCCCGCGCCGCTTCGTCGTTACTTTCCGTCGGCCGCGGCGCTCGCGTCGCGCCCGCTGGAAGCGCTTCGTGCGGTCGGGCTCACGACGGCGCGCGCGAGAACCTTGCTTGCGCTGGCGACGGCCGTCGCCGAGCGCCGGATCGCTCTGGTCGTCGGCGCCGATGTCGATCGCACGCGCGAAGCGCTGGAATCGATACCGGGCATCGGCGCGTGGACGTCGACGTACATCGCGATGCGGGCGCTTGGGTGGCCCGACGCGTTCCTCGACGGAGATCTCGTCGTGCGCCGTTCGATGGGCGTCGCGCGGCCCGCCGACGCGCGCGCCGGCAGCGAAGCGTGGCGCCCGTGGCGCGCCTATGCGGTGATGCACCTCTGGAGCAATGCGCAATGAACACGATCAAGATGACCTGCAACGTGAAGAGTCCGCTGGGGACGCTGCTGCTGGTGGCGGATGCGCAGGGCGATGCGCTTTCGGGGCTGTATCTGGAGCGGCAGAAGTATTACCCCGATGCCGGAAGCTGGCCCGACGTGCCCGACCTCCCGGTGTTCGACGTTGCGCAAGCGCAGCTTGCCGGTTATTTCAGCGGAGCGCGAACCACGTTCGACGTCCCGCTTGCGCCGGAGGGAACACCCTTCCAGCAGGACGTGTGGGCGGCGATCCGCGGCGTTCCGTTCGGCGAAACCATTCCGTACGCCGAACTCGCGCGCCGCGTCGGTCGGCCGGCGGCAGTGCGCGCCGCGGGTGCTGCGACCGGTCGCAACCCGTTGACGATCATGATCCCGTGCCATCGCATCGTCGGCAGCGACGGTGCGCTGACGGGTTTCGCGGGTGGTATCGACCGCAAGCGCGTGCTGCTCGCGTTGGAGGCGGGACAGCTGTCGCGCATGGTCGATGTTGCGTGACGAGCGGGGCCGTTGCCGTCGAGTTTCACCGCGGCGAATGTTGTCAATCTGGTGGCGCTGTCGCTGGTGTGCAGCGGCGTCGCGTAAGTGCTGTGATTTCGATTGATCGCGGACGTCGGTCCGACGCGCGCTGATGTTCGACACCGAGTCCGCGCAAACGACCGTGACCGAGGAGGCCCTGGCAACGCTGCTCGAGGTGCAGCGCACGGCGTTCAGCGCCGATCGTCATCCCGCGGCCGCGGTGCGGCGCGATCGGTTGCAGCGCATCGCGAGGATCGTGACGGATCACGAGGCCGCGATAGTCGCCGCCATCGACGCGGACTTCGGCCATCGGTCGTCGCACGAGACGCGGCTCGCGGAACTGTATTTCGTCGTCGCCGAGGTTCGGCACGCGCTGCGCAGCCTACATCGCTGGATGAAGCCGCGTCGGGTGGCAACGCCCTGGCATTTGCTTCCGGCGTCGGCCTTCATCCTGCGCGAACCGCTCGGGGTCGTCGGCGTGATCAGTCCGTGGAATTACCCGGTGCAATTGGCGCTCGCGCCGGTCGTCGCCGCGCTGGCCGCGGGCAATCGCGTGATGCTGAAGCCGTCCGAGCTCACGCCAAAGACGTCGGCGCTGCTCGCCGCGCTCGTCGCAGAACACTTCAAGCGCGACGAGTTCGCCGTCGTGCAGGGCGGCGCCGCGACCGGCCAGGCGTTCGCAGCGCTGCCGTTCGATCACCTGTTCTTTACCGGTTCGACCGCCGTGGGCCGGCAGGTCGCGCTTGCGGCCGCCGCGAACCTGACGCCGGTCACGCTCGAGCTCGGCGGCAAGTCGCCGGCTATCTTCGACGTCGACGCCGATTTCCACGCCGCCGTGCCGCGTCTCATCGTCGGCAAGCTCCTGAACGCCGGCCAGACGTGCATCGCGCCCGATTACGCGCTCGTGCCGGCACATCGGATCGATACGTTCGTCGATGCGGCCCAAGCCGCCGTGCGCAGGCTCTATCCGGATACGATGGCGAACCCGGACTACACGTCGATCGTCGACGCCCGCCATCGCGCGCGGCTGTCGGCGATGATCGACGACGCGCAGCGACGCGGCGCGCGCATCGTATCGCTGGCCGTGCCCCCGGGCGCAAACGGCTCTGCAACGGGTCGCCTCGCCCCGACGCTGGTCGTCGGCGCGACGGACGACATGTCGATCATGCGCGACGAAATCTTCGGTCCGGTGCTGCCCGTGCAAACCTACACGACGCCCGACGAAGCGCTTGCGGCGGTCAACCGGCGGCCGCATCCGCTCGCACTGTACTGGTTCGGTCGCGACCGCGCACGCCGCGATCGCGTGCTCCGGGAAACTCGCGCCGGGGGCGTCACGGTGAACGACACGCTGCTTCATTTTGCCCACGAGGGACTGCCGTTCGGCGGCGTTGGCGCATCGGGCTCGGGCCGCTATCACGGCGCGTTCGGTTTCGACACGTTCTCGAACCAGAAGCCTGTGTTCGTGCAGTCGCGGCTCGCGCCGACGCGGCTGCTGTCACCGCCGTACGGGCGGATGTTCGAACGGGTGCTCGCGCTGCTGGATCGCCGGCACCGTTGACGCGGGTTGCGACGATGTCGCGGGCCAACGACGCAAGCCCGCGTGAACGGCGCCCGCGCGAAGCAAAAAGCAAGATGCGGCGTCCGGCGAACGGACGACGCGGCGATCAACGCGGATCGCGGGTCGCGGCAGGCTCTCCAGGGGGACGCGGCGTCGCCGTCAGCTGCCGCGTCGACGGTCGGCGCAGCCTGACCGCCGCCGGCGGTGGCGAAGGTGCGGCCGGTGGCCGGTACAGCGCGTAGACGAGCTGGACGAGCTTCACGTAATCGCGCGTTTCCGTGAACGGGGGAACGGCGTTGTGGTCGGCGACACGACCCTCGCCGGCGTTGTACGCGGCGAGCGCGAGCGTCAGGTCGCCGGGAAATCGGTCGATGAGTTCGCGCAGGTAGCGTGTGCCGATCCGCACGTTGGTGGCGGGATCGCGAAGTTTCTGGGCGATGGACGCGCGCGCGTCGTCGGTGAGGCCGTAGCGCGCGGCGGTATCGGGTATCACCTGCATCAGGCCGACCGCGCCCTTCGGCGACAGCGCGTCTGCGTCGAACGCGGACTCGACGGCAATCACCGCCTTCACGAGTGCGGGGTCGAGATGGTTGCGTCGCGCGTGCGTGTCGATCAGCGCGCCGTACCGCTGCAGCGACCGTGCATCGGTGGCGCGTCCGTAGAGCCGCGTGCCGGCGAGTGCTGCCATCGCATCGGCGCGTGCGTGGTCCGTTGCCGGCGCATCGAGTGTCGTCTCACCCTTGAAGAACAGCGTGTAGCGCGCGTCCACCGGATGATCCGAAACATGCGAGTGACCCTGCGCGTCGACGAACGCCCACAGGTCGGCTTCGGCGGTCGACGTCATCAGCGTCAGCGCGACCGCGCAGATCGCCATCGGCAGACGGGCCGCCGCGAGGGCGACACACGGCGGCAGAGCGCTCATGCCTTTCGAAATGCGCGTCCGCGCCGGGGCGCAGCGCGCTACTCCGTTTGCGAACCCGGCAGCATGCGTTGCAGCACGCGATCGTGGCGGACGAAGTAGTGGTACAGCGCGGCGGCGACGTGAAGTGCGATCAATCCGAGCAGCGTCCATGCAAGGTAGATGTGAACGTCGCCTGACAGCCGGCCGAGCTGCGAGCGTGCGGCGACGAGGTGCGGGAGCCGGAAGAGCCCGAACACGTCGATGTTCCAGTCGCGCGCCGAGGCGTTGGCCCAGCCGAGAAACGGATTCGCGAGCAGCAGAACGTACAGCAGCGCATGGGTGACCCGCGCAACGGCGTGCTGCCACCGTGGCCCGTCATCGGTGTCGAGCGGTACCGGGTGTCCCATCCGCCAGAGCCATCGCAGCACAATGACGACGATGATGGTGAAGCCGATCGACAGGTGCAGGTTGATGAGCGTGCCCGGCACCGTGCCGCGACCAATGTCCGGCATCAGGAACGCGACGACGAACTGCGCGGCGACCAGCGCGAACATCAGCCAGTGCAACAACTTGGCCACGCGGCCGTAGTTCCGCGCGGGCATTTCGCGGGCTACCATCCGGCGGCTCCCGAACGCCGGTCGGAT
This sequence comes from Betaproteobacteria bacterium, assembly GCA_039933815.1. Taxonomy (GTDB): domain Bacteria; phylum Pseudomonadota; class Gammaproteobacteria; order Burkholderiales; family Casimicrobiaceae; genus VBCG01. Next base: position 265 of record JBDTNI010000117.1, on the reverse strand, counting down.
ACCGCCTGCAGCCGGTCGGTCATTTTGACGCCGGCAGCTTGCCCTGCACCCCCTCGACGTAGTAATCCATCTTCGACAGCGCCTCGTCGGTGATCGTCTTGCCGGCCGCCAGACGCTCCTTGCCGTCGTTGTCCTTCATCGGACCGGTGAACGGGTGCAGTTTTCCGGACGCGATGTCAGCTTCGGCTTTCTTTTCCAGGTCCTGCACGTCCTTCGGCACGGCCTTGCCGAACGGTCCCATCTGGATCATGCCTTCCTTGAGCCC
>JBDTNI010000116.1:0-6605 GCA_039933815.1 Betaproteobacteria bacterium | reverse complement strand
TGATCGGCAACCTGATCAAGCAGCAGTTCCTCGAAACGCGCGACTGGCCGTTCGGCAGCGTGCTGTCGATCGTGCTCACCGCCGCTGCCCTGGCGCTTGCCGGGATCGCCGGCTGGATCGGCAGAAAGGGTGCGGGTTCGTCGCGTGCGTAACCGCTCACCCTGGCTCTGGGCAGCTGCGCTGGCCGCCTACGCGTTCCTCTACGCGCCGCTGGTGATCGTCGTCGTCTACTCGTTCAACGATTCGAAGCTGAATGCCGAATGGGTCGGATTCACGCTCGACTGGTACCGCAAGCTCGCCGCCGATCAGGACATGCTGGCCGCCGCCGGCAATTCGCTGCTGATCGGCATCGCCGCCAGCGCCGTGTCGACGGTGCTCGGCACGATGGCGGGCGTCGCGCTGCATCGCTACCGGCTCCGGTTGTTGCCGGTGCTGGTGCTGGCACCGATCGCGATTCCCGAGATCCTGATGGGCGTCAGCCTGCTCATCTTCTTCGTGCTGCTGAATTTCACGCTCGGACTGCTGTCGGTGGCGCTTGCGCACGTCGCGTTCTGCATCGGATTCGTCGCGATCGTCGTCCGCGCGCGTCTCGCAGGCATGGACGAGTCTCTGACGGAGGCCGCGCGCGACTGCGGTGCGTCGCCCGCGCGCGCCTTCCGCTTCGTGACGCTGCCGCTGATCATGCCCGGCGTCATCGCGGGCGCGCTGATGGCATTCACGCTGTCGATCGACGACTTCGTCATCACGTTCTTCACGGCGGGCGCCGGCACGGTGACGCTGCCGCTGCTAATCTATTCGATGATCAAGATCGCGGTGACGCCGGAGGTCAACGCCGTGTCAACGCTGCTGATGCTGCTGACGTTGCTGCTGATCGTGGTGGCCGCCAAGCTGTCGCCCACCCTCCTTCGCTCCGACCGGGAACCCTGATGACGACGACCTTCCGCCTGCCCTCCGTGCTCGTCGCGATGCTGACCGCCGCGCTGGCGATCGCAACCCCTGCATTCGCGCGGGACCAGCTCCACCTCTACAACTGGAACAACTACATTGCGCCCGAGACGATCAAGCGCTTCGAGGGCGTGTGCCAGTGCGACGTGGTGCAGACGTACTACTCGGACAACGAGGAGCTGCTTGCCAAGCTCGCCGCCGGCGCCAAGGGCTACGACGTGCTGATTCCCACCAGCAATGCCGTCGAGGCGCTGATTCGCGGCGGCCAGCTGAGGCCGCTCGACAAGACGGCGCTGCCGAATCTGAAGAACGTCGACCCGGCGTACCTGAACACGCCATTCGACCCGAACAACCAGTATTCGGCGCCGTACGCGATGTCGACGACGATCATCGGCTACAACGACGAGAAGATGAAGGAACTCGGCCTGCCGACCGACACGTGGGCGGTAATCTTCGACCCTAAATACCTCGAGAAGGTCAAGGGCCGGGTCACGGTCCTCGACAGCGCGAACGAGTTGTTCGCGGCGGCGCTCAAGTACCTCGGCTACTCGGCCAACGACGTCGACCCGAAGCACTGGGACGAAGCCGCGGCGACGATCAAGGCCGCCAAGCCCTATTGGGCGGCGTTCAACGCGTCGTCGTACATCAAGGAGCTGACCGTGGGCAACATCTGGCTCGTCCACGGCTATTCGAACGACATCTTCCAGGCCAATCTGGACGCGCAGGCCGCCGGCCGCAAGTTCCACATCCTCCAGGGCGTGCCCAAGGAAGGCGCGGTGCTGGCCGTCGACAACATGGTCATCCACAAGTCGGCACCGCGTCCCGACCTCGCGCTGCGCTTCATCAACTTCATGCTCGACGGCCGCAACTCGGCCGAGCTCACGAACCTGATCGGGTCCGGCAATCCCAACAGCGATGCGCTGAAGTACATCAAGCCCGAGCTGACGAAGCTGCCGGCAGTGTTCCCGCCGAAGGAACTGCAGGCGAAGCTCGAGCAGCTGAAGGACCTGACCGTCGCGCAACGCCGGCTGCGAAGCAAGCTGTGGACCGAGATCAAGGCCAGCAAGTAGCGCCGCAGGGCAGCCCTACCGCGGGACGCGCCGCGCGGCGCACGCCGACCCCGATCGGCGGGCCGCGCTGACCGGCAGTCGTTGACTGAGGCGGGCGTCGCCCGTGACGACGACGGGGGCTTCGCGTGCGATCATCCGGCGATGAACCCCGCGGCAGAATCGGCTCGACGCGGCACGCGGCTTCCGCACGTGCTCGCGACGCTGTACGGCCTGGCAATCGTCTACGCGTCGCTCGAGCCGTTTCATCCGTGGCTTCCGCCGCCCCCCGACACGCCGTTCTTCCTGTTCGGCGGGCCGTCGCTGCGTTTCATCCGCTACGACGCGCTGCTCAACGTGCTCGCCTACGTGCCCTTCGGATTCTTCGTCGCGCTGCTCCGCCGCCGCGTGACGCGCAGGCGCCGCATCGCGCACGCCCTCGCCATCGGCGCCGCGATGTCGTTCGCGATGGAATCGCTGCAGATGTACGTCCCGCCCCGCGTGGCGAGCCCGTTCGACCTCGTCGCGAATGTCGTCGGCGCGTTTGCCGGCGGCGCGCTCGCGACGGCGCTCGCGCATCACGCCGCGACGCGGGACGCGTTCTATCGCGCACGCGCGCGGTTGTTCCTGCCGGGTCACATCGGCGACGTCGGACTGGCGCTGATGCTGCTGTGGCTCGTGGCCCAGCTCAACCCGGGCATTCCGCTGTTTGCGCTGACCTTCAGCAGCGACGCGACAGCGGCGCCAGGCCTCGTCGCGGCGACACGCGGCGGCGCCGCTGTCCACGACAGCGCGAGCGCTGTCGTGCAGGCGGCGGGCACGGCGTTCCAGGTGCTTGGGGTGGGCCTCTTCGCCGCGCTGCTGCTCCGGCGTCGCCGCAACACCGGTGCGATCGTCCTGGGGCTGATCGCCGGCGCGCTGCTGCTGAAGGCCGGTGCAGCCATCGTGCTGCTGAAACCGGCGATCTGGCAGACGTCGCTGAACGCCGGCCTGCTCGCCGGCATCGGCGCCGGCGCGCTGCTGCTCGCCGGCGCGATCGCGCTGCCGCGACCGGCACAGGTGGCGCTGTGCGCGATCGCGTTGCTGTCGGCGCTCGGCGCTCCGCTGCTCGCCCCGGAATCGCTCGCGGCACCTGCCCCGCTAGCGATCTTCGACTGGCACTACGGCCAGCTGCTGAACTACAACGGCTTGACGCGCACGGCGCTGCTGGTCTGGCCGCTGCTGACCGCGGCATGGCTGTTCGCGCTGGCCGGCAGTCCGTCGTGGGGCAGACCGCCGGATTCCGCGTGACGACGCGCGTCGGCGCCCGGCCGCGCGCGGCAGCGTTTGGCACACCGCTATAATCACCGCGTCGCCGCGACCGTTGCTGCCGGGCGTCACCCACCGCGTCCGGGCCCCCGTTGAGCTACTACCGCCAACACGTCTTTTTCTGCTGCAACGAGCGCGACCCGCCGGAGCGCTGCTGCGCTACGAACGACGCGCTCGCACTGCAGAAGTACGCGAAGCAGCGGATCAAGGCACTCGGCCTGTCCGGCAAGGACCGCGTGCGCATCAACAAGGCCGGGTGCCTCGACCGCTGCGAGGAGGGTCCGGTGATCGTCGTGTACCCCGACGACGTCTGGTACACGTACGTCGACCAGGAGGACATCGACGAGATCATAGATCGCCACGTCGTCGGTGGCGAAATCGTCGAGAGGCTGCGCATTTGACGGCTCGCCGGGCGGAGCGCGTCGCCGTCGCGGGACCCGCCGGCGCACTGGAGACCGTCATCGACGCGCCGCGTGCGCCGCCGCGCGGCATCGCTCTCATCTGCCACCCGCATCCGCTGCAGGGCGGCACGCTCGACAACAAGGTCGTGCACACGCTGGCGCGAACCTTCGTCGCGCTGGGTTATGTCGCCGCGCGATTCAACTTTCGCGGCGTCGGCGCATCGGCTGGCAGTTTCGATGACGGCATCGGCGAGACCGACGACACGCTCGCGGTGCTGCGTCACGCGCAGCGGTCGTTCGGCGCGGCGCTGCCCGTCGCGCTGGCGGGCTTCTCGTTCGGGTCGTTCGTGCAGACGCGCGTCGCGCGACGTATCGACGCCGAGGGCCTCGTCCTCGTGGGCCCCGCGGTCAACCGCTTCACCGTTCCCGCGGTGCCGCCCGCCACCATCGTCGTCCACGGCGAGGAAGACGACGTGGTCCCGCTCGCCGACGTGCTCGCATGGGCACGTCCGCAGGAATTGCCGATCGTCGTGTTTCCCGGCTGCGGGCATTTCTTCCACGGCAGGCTGCCACAACTCGCGCGCGTGATCACGTCGCTGTGGACACGCCCGGACCTCGCGTGAGCACCGACGTGCTCGCGGCGCCCGCCGCGCCGGCGGCACGAACCGCATCCCCCGCGTCTGCGACGGTGCTGCGGGTGGACCGTCTCTCCAAGCGCTACGGCGACCTTCAAGTCGTCAATGGGCTGTCGTTCGCCATCCGGCGCGGCGAGATCTTTGCGCTGCTCGGGCCCAACGGCGCCGGCAAGACGACGACGCTGCGCTGCTGCCTCGGACTCGTGGACCCCGACGGGGGCACGATCGACCTGCTCGGCGAGCTGGTTCCCGCCGCTGCGCGGAAGGCGCGCATCCGCGTCGGCGTCGTGCCGCAGCTGGACAACCTCGATCCCGACTTCACGGTGACGGAAAACCTGCTGATCTACGGCGGCTACTTCCGCATCGCGCGCAGCGTTCTCGACGCGCGCATCCCCCGACTGCTCGAATTCGCGGGCCTTGCGGGCAAGGCGGCCGTATCGATCCGGACGCTCTCGGGCGGGATGAAGCGGCGGCTGACGCTCGCCCGCGCGATGATCAACGATCCGGAACTGTTGATACTCGACGAGCCCACGACGGGACTCGACCCGCAGGCGCGACACCTGATCTGGGACGGCCTGCGACAGCTGCTGAAGCAGGGCAAGACGATCCTGCTGACGACGCATTTCATGGACGAGGCCGAACGCCTCGCGACGCGGCTCGGCGTGATCGATCACGGAACGATGATCGCCTGCGACACGCCGCGCGCCTTGCTGGCCGCGCATGTCGAGGCGGAGGTCGTCGAGGTGTACGGCGAGGACGCGCGCGCGTGGGCGACGGCACGGGGCCGTGCGCTGTCGAGCCGGCTCGAGATCGCCGGCGAAACGGCTTTCTGCTACGCAGCCGACGCCGCGCCGCTGCTGGCAGATCTCGCGACGCATACCGGCGTGCGCTACCTGCACCGCCCGGCGAACCTCGAGGATCTGTTCATCAAGCTGACCGGACGCGAGCTGCGCGACTGAAACGCGGGGCGCGGTCCGGCAATCATTGCGTGTCGTCGTCGTCGGCCGGCGCGTCGCGCGTGCCCCCGCGAGATTCCGCCGACGGGTCGAGCATGTCGAGCGTGGCACTGACGGCCTCGCGGCGGACCGTTTCGGCCATTTCGCGCGAGCCCCTGCCACAGACGGTTTTGCAGAACGTGTTCGTCGGCCCTTCGAAATCGCAATGCGACGCGCCGCGCAGTCGCTCGGATCGGATCAGCGAACGGACGGAACGCGCGATCAGCCGGCCGCTGCCGAAGAGGTTGCACACCGACGGATCGGCGAGCAGCACAACCGACGGCGCGCGCAGCTTCCGCGCGGCCAGCACGCCGGCACCGGTGCCATCGACCGGGTCGAGGCCGATCCATCCGGCGATACCCGGCAGGTTGGACGCGGCGATCACCGTGGCAAGCCCACCGGCGGAAGTGCCGATCAGCACGATTCGCGACCGCGGCGTCGGCGGCAGGCCGAGCGTCCCGCGTTCCAGTTCGGTGACGAGGCCGGCGACCGCGTCGCCGTTGCCGAACGAATTCACCGCACTGGGCAGATCCGGCGCCACCGCGACAATGCCGGCGGCGGCCAGCGCCTCGGCCAGGTCGCGATCACGCAGGCGGTCGCGCGTGAATCCGTGCGCCAGCAGCGCGATGCCCGATGGCCCGGAACGCTGCGGGCGATAGATGTCGACGCTGACCTCCGATCCGCCGAGCGAAGTCGTCCTTGTCGTCACGTCGAACGGCGTTCCGCGCGCCGACGGCGCCGTTCCGGCGAGCACGAACAGCGCGAACAGCAACGTGCGCAGCGTGTTGAAGGGGGTCACGACGATGTCGTTCGACTTCGAGTGTCAGCAGACGCAGAACTTAAGCGGCGACGGGCGCGGGTGTCAAGGCAACCGTGCACGCGGCGTGTACAGTAGCGCCGCACGCCCGCCCGATCTCTGAGTGCCGATGCGCACCGCCACGCTGCAGATGCCGCAACTGTCCACACGGTTCGTACCGGTGTGGCGTCGCAACCTGCTCGTCTGGCGCAAGCTCGCCGTCGCGAGCATCCTCGGCAACATCGCCGATCCGCTGCTGTACATGCTCGCGCTCGGCTACGGGCTGGGAACGCTCGTCGGAGAAGTGGGCGGGATGTCGTACATCGCGTTCATCGGCACGGGCATGGTGTGCCAGAGCGCGATGTTCACGTCGAGCTTCGAGGGCATGTATTCGGCGTTCTCGCGGATGCACGTGCAGCGGACGTGGGAGGCGATCATCAACGCGCCGATCGCGCTCGACGACGTCATCCTCGCCGAAT
>JBDTNI010000115.1:0-6651 GCA_039933815.1 Betaproteobacteria bacterium | reverse complement strand
CGAGCTTGGCCTCGACCATCACGTAACGCTTGCGCTGGTTCATCGGCTTGTCCTGTTCGTACTTGACGTACGTGAAGCTGATTCTCGTGACCTCGCCGATGACGACCCCGCGGTACTTCATCTTCGAGCCGATGTCGAGTCCCTGCACGGACTCGTTGAAATACGTCTCCATCATCGCCCGCGGCTTCAGGAACCGGCCGGTCCCGATGATCAGCAGCACGGCGACGCCCGCCGCGACCGCCCCGATGACGAAAAGCCCCAGCTTGAAATAGTTTGCTTTCTGGCTCATGCCCGTCGGCTCACGCGGTGGCCGGCTCCGGTTCGCGGTTGAAGAACCGTCGCACCCAGGGATCGTCGCTGCTCTCGCGCAGCTCCCGGGGGTCGCCTTCGGCCGAGATGCCACGCGTTCGCGTGTCCAGCATGATCACCCGGTCGGCGATCGAAAAAATGCTCGGCAGCTCGTGGGTGACGACGACGAACGTCATCCCCAGGTTTTTCGCGAGCCGCTTGATCAGCGCATCGAGTTCCGCCGACGTGATCGGATCGAGGCCGGCGGACGGCTCGTCGAGGAACAGGATCATCGGATCGAGCGCCATCGCGCGGGCGATCGCGGCGCGCTTCTGCATGCCGCCCGAGATCTCCGCGGGCAGGTGACCCGTGAACCCGCCCAGGCCTACGAGCGACAGCTTCATCCGCGCGATCAGGGCGATTTCGTCCGGCGTGAGGTCCGTAAATTCCTCCAGCGGCAGCCGCACGTTCTCGGCGAGCGACATCGAGCCGAACAGCGCCCCCGACTGGTACATGACGCCGATCTTGCGCAGGATCTTCCGCCGGGCGTCGCCCTCGGCTGCGACGATGTCGTCACCGTCGATCAGCACACGGCCACTGACGGGCGGCAGAAGTCCGATCATGTGCTTCAGCAGCGTGCTCTTGCCGCTGCCCGATCCGCCCAGGATGACGAACACTTCGCCGCGACGAACGTCGAACGAAAGGTCGTTCAGCAGCACGACGTCGCCGTAGCCGGCGACTAGCCCGCGCACTTCGATGATGGGCTCGTGAGCGTTCGCGCGGTCGGAGGTTGCCATGGCAGTCAGATATCCAGCGCGAAGTAGAGCACGGCGAACACGCCGTCGACGACGACGAGCAGGATGATGCCCGAAACCACCGCGCGCGTCGCCGCGTCGCCCACCGCCGACGCACCCGCGGTCGTTTGCAGCCCGCGCAGGCAACCGATGCCGGCGACCAGGATCGCAAACACGAACGACTTCACGAAGCCGGCCATGAAATCGGAAAAATCGACGATGCCCTCGACCTCGTGGACGAACGTCACGAACGGGATCGAGAAGCTCTGCAGCGTCAGCGCTCCCCCCAGCAGGCTCACGAGATCGGCGAACAGCGTCAGCAGCGGGGTCATCAGCAGCGCGGCGATGATGCGCGGCGTGACGAGGAAACGCACCGGATCGAGGCCCATCGTGGTCAGCGCGTCGACTTCCTGGTTGACCGTCATCGTGCCGATCTCGGCCGCGAACGCCGCCCCCGACCGCCCAGCCAGCAGGATCGCCGTCATCAGCGGGCCGAGCTCCCGCAACATCGCGAGCCCGATCAGATCGGCGACAAAAATCTCCGCGCCGAACTTGCGCATCGGTATCGCCGACTGGAACGCCAGTATCACCCCGAGCAGGAACGAGATCAGCGCGACGATCGGCAGCGCGTCCACGCCGACGCGCTCGCAGATGCGCCAGACGTCCTTCCAGCGAATCGTCGACGGATGCAGTGCCGCGTAAAGAAGCGCCGCCGCAGCCTCGCCGATGAAGACGATCTGCTCGCGCAAATCGCGTCCCATGCCCGCCGCGATGACGCCGATCTCCTCGACAGCGCCTCGGCGTGGCGCAGGCGGGTCGAGGTCGCGGTCGAGCACCTGCGTATCGAACTGATGCAGCAGCGTCTCGAACGCCGGCCTGAGGTTGGTCACCTCGACATCGCCCGGCTGACGCTGCTGGATGAGGTCGATGAGGAGCGCGATGCCCGCGCCGTCGCAGTAGTCGACGCCCGCCGCATCGACCACGACGCGCTTCGCGGGGGCATCGGCAATTGCGCGGCGCCCCTGGGCCCAGACGCCGCGGATCGTCGTCGCGTCGAGGCGCCCCGACAGCGCAAGCACGCGGCGCCCGTCGCCGCCCTCCGAAATCGACAGCGCCGTCATCGGGCCCCGGTCGTGACCGATCGCGGATCGCGCGGCGGGCTCACCGGGGAACTCGGCGAATGCATGCGGCGAGCTTAGCACGCGTCACCGGCAGTACCGCCGCCGCGCCGTGGACGGCGACGCGCTATGCTATCGTCGGTTGGAACCGGTATGAGCGAGCCTGTGCGCATCCTGCTGAACGGCGAACGCGTCGATGTCGCCGGCGTGCCGCCGCAGACGACGCTGCTCGAGTTCCTGCGCGACCGGCGGCGGCTCACCGGAACCAAGGAAGGCTGCGCGGAGGGCGACTGCGGCGCCTGCACGGTCGTCGTCGCCGAGGCGCGGGGCACGGTCATTCGCTGGAATGCGATCAACGCGTGCCTCCGCCTGCTGCCGTCGCTCGACGGCAAGGCGGTATTCACCGTCGAGAGCCTGGCCCGGGCCGACGGCGCGCTGCATCCGGTCCAGCAGGCGCTCGTCGACTGCCACGCGTCGCAATGCGGATTTTGCACGCCGGGCTTCGCGATGAGTCTCTTCGCGCTGTACAAGCGCGCCCGACGCCCGACGCGCGTCGACGTCGACGACGCGCTGTCGGGAAACCTGTGCCGATGCACAGGCTACCGGCCGATCGTCGACGCGGCTGCAGCCATGTACAGTTTGCCGCCGTTTGACGACTGGCGCGCGGCCTGTGGCGAGGACGCCGCCGCGCGCGCCGACACCGAACTCGCCCGCGCGCTCGTCCCGCTCGAACGGCACGCGGCGCTGGACTACAAGCACGCCGGCCAGCGGTGGTCGGCGCCGCGCTCGACTGACGAGCTCGCCGCCTTAGTGTCTGATCGCCCGGCCGCGCGCATCGTGGCGGGAATGACCGACGTGGGCCTGTGGATCACGAAGGCGCATCGGAGCATCGACGATATCATCTATGTCGGCGACGTCGGCGAGCTCGCCCTCGTTCGCGCAACGCCACACGGACTGGACATCGGTGCCGCGGTCACGCTCACCGATGCGTTCGCGTGCATGGAAGCGTCCTATCCAGAGCTCGCCGAGGTGTGGCAGCGCTTCGCGTCGGTTCCGATTCGCAACAGCGCGACTCTCGCGGGCAACATCGCCAACGGCTCGCCGATCGGCGATTCGATGCCGGTGCTGATCGCGCTGGGTGCGAGCGTCGTGCTGCGTGGCACCGACACGCGCAGCGTTCCGCTCGAGGCGTTCTACCCGGCGTTCCGGACGACCGCGATCCGTCCGGGCGAATTCGTGGCCGCCGTTCACGTTCCCGCGCGCACCCCGGGGCTCGTCGTGCGCGCCTACAAGATCGGCAAGCGCTACGACCAGGACATATCGTCCGTGTTCGCATGCTTCGCGATGACGCTCGATGCAGGCATCGTGCGCACCGTACGCATCGCCTGCGGCGGCGTCGCCGCCACGCCCGTACGCGCCGAGCAGACCGAACGTGTGCTCGTCGGCTCCGCGTGGGACGCCGATGGCGTCGAACGGGCTGCGGCGACGCTTGCCGCCGAGTTCACGCCGATCGACGACATGCGCGCCAGTGCCGGCTACCGGCGCGCCGTGCTCGGCAATCTATTGCGCCGCTGCTTCCACGAAACCACGGACACGGCCGGGTTGACGTGGCGCGTCGAATCGCCGGCACTCGTCGCAGGCGCACCGTCGTGAACGCGCCCGAATCCCCGCTGCACGCGGCTATGACGATCGGTGCGCCGGTGCCTCACGACTCGGCGGTGCTCCACGTATCGGGCGCGGCGACCTACACCGACGACCTGCCCGAGCCGCGGGGAATGCTTCACGCGGCGCTCGGCGTCAGCGCGTACGCGCACGGCACGCTGGAGCGCCTCGACCTCGAACCCGTGCTCGCTGCGCCGGGCGTGGTGGCGGTACTGCGCGCCGCGGACATTCCCGGCGTCAACGACGTCGGCCCGATCCAGCACGACGACCCGATCCTCGTCGAACGCACTGTCGAGTTCGCGGGCCAGGCGCTTTTCGCCGTCGCGGCGAACACCGTCACCGACGCGCGTCGCGCGGCGCTGCTCGCGGACGTCGTCGTGTCCCCGCTGCCCGCGCTGCTTACGATCGAAGCGGCCCTCGACGCGCAATCGTACGTGGCGGCGCCCGTGCACGTCGTGCGCGGCGACCCGACCCGCGCGATCGCCACGGCGCGTCACCGCCGGTCCGGCCGTTTCGACAGCGGCGGACAGGACCATTTCTATCTCGAAGGGCAGATCGCGCTCGCGATTCCGCGGGAACGCGCCGGCATGCAGATCTACACGTCGACGCAGCACCCCGGCGAAGTCCAGCACATGGTCGCCCGCGCGCTGGGAGTGCGCGGCCACGATGTCGTCGTCGAATGCCGGCGGATGGGCGGCGGGTTCGGCGGCAAGGAAACGCAGATGTCCCAGTTCGCGTGCATCGCGGCGCTCTTGGCGCGGGCGACGGGCCGCGCGGTGAAGCTGCGGCTCGACCGCGATGACGACATGCGCTCGACGGGGAAGCGCCATGCGTTCTCGTACGCTTACGACGTCGGCTTCGACGATGACGGGCGCATCGTCGGGCTCGACATCACGCTCGCCTCGCGCTGCGGCTTCTCCGCTGACCTGTCGGGACCGGTCAACGATCGCGCCGTGTTCCATGTCGACAACTGTTACTGGCTGCCCGACGTTGCGATTCACTCGTTTCGCTGCAAGACGAACACGGTCTCCGACACGGCATTTCGCGGCTTCGGCGGACCGCAGGGAATGTTCGCGATCGAGCGCGTCATCGATGACATCGCGCGGACGCTCGGCCGGGACCCCCTCGACGTGCGCAAGCGCAATCTTTACGGTACGACGGACCGCAACCGTACGCCATACGGCATGACGGTCGACGACAACATCGCAGCCGACCTGATCGACACGCTGGAGACGCGCGCGCGTTATCGCGAGCGACGTGCGGCTATCGCGCGTTTCAACGCGACAAGCCCGATTGTCCGGCGCGGAATCGCACTCACCCCGGTCAAGTTCGGCATTTCCTTCACGGCAACGCACTACAACCAGGCCGGCGCGCTGATCCACGTTTACCACGACGGCACCATCCTCTTGAACCATGGCGGTACCGAGATGGGCCAGGGACTCTTCACGAAGGTCCAGCAGGTGGTGGCGCACGAGCTCGGTGTCCCGTTGGCGAGCATCCGCGTTTGCGCATCCGACACGAGCAAGGTGCCGAACGCTTCGCCGACCGCCGCATCGTCGGGAAGCGATATCAACGGCATGGCGGCCCGCGACGCGGCAAGGACGCTGCGATCCCGGCTGACGGCGTTCGCTGCCACGTACCTGAAGTGTCCGGAAGCGGACGTCGCGTTTGCGGACGGCGTGGTGGTCGCCGGCCCGCACCGGCTCGCTTTCGATGCGCTGATCGACGCCGCGTACCACGCGCGCATCCCGTTGTCGGCGACCGGCTTCTACGCGACGCCGAAAATCCATTACGACCGCACGACGCTGACGGGCCGCCCGTTCTTCTACTTCGCGTACGGCGCGGCGATCGCCGAAGTCGCCATCGACACGCTGACCGGCGAACATCGGCTGCTCGCCGTCGACATCCTCCACGATGTGGGCGCGTCGCTCAATCCGGCGATCGATCGCGGGCAGGTCGAGGGTGGGTTCATGCAGGGCTGGGGCTGGCTCACGATGGAGGAGCTCGTGTGGACGGGCGACGGCGCGCTCGCCACGCACGCGCCATCGACGTACAAGATTCCCACGTCGCGAGACGCGCCCGCGCGCTTCGACATCGCGTTCTACGATGCGCCGAACCGCGAGGACACCATCCATCGGTCGAAGGCCGTCGGCGAGCCGCCGTTGATGCTGGCACTCGCGGGATTCCACGCATTGCGCGACGCGATCGCCAGCATTGGCGACGCCGGCGCGCTGCCGCCGCTCAGTGCGCCTGCGACCCCGGAGCGCGTGCTCGCCGCCGTCGCGGCGGTGCGGTGCGCCGCTGCATCGTTGCCGACACGCACGACGTGCGTCGAATGAACCACCGCGCGACGTCCGCGGTGCCGTGGCTCGAACCGCTCGCAGCGTCGCTTCGCCGCGATGGCGCTGCGGTTCTGGTCGTCGTCGCGGCGACGCAGGGGTCTGCTCCGCGCGACGCGGGTACGGCGATGGTCGTCTCGACGTCCGCATGCCATGGAACAATCGGCGGTGGCCACCTCGAGTTCGAGGCGACGCGCATCGCGCGCGATGCCGTTGCCAATCGCGGCGACAGTGGCTGGATCGTGCGGTTTCCGCTCGCGGCGCGCCTGGGGCAATGCTGCGGCGGCGTGGTGACGCTGGCGTTCCTCGCGCTCGACGCCGACGCGTCGGGCTGGATCGACTGCGCGTCGACGTGTGCGCGCACGGGTGCGCCGTTCGTCGTCGTCGCGCCGGTCGAGCGCGGCGCGGGCGTGCTGCTCGTCACTCCGGACGACACGCGCGGCTCGCTCG
>JBDTNI010000114.1:0-6694 GCA_039933815.1 Betaproteobacteria bacterium | reverse complement strand
GTTCGGCCGCCCGGCGCCGCCCGCCGAGGCCGAACGCCAGCGCGAGCGCGAGCGCCAGCGCCCCCACCAGAATGAGGAACGTCTGCCGGATGATCTCCCCGAGGCCGATCTGATCGAGCGCGATCATTACGACGAAGATCATGATCGCGTAGAAAGCCAGCCGACCGACGAGGAGCGCCTCGCCGACGCCGATCGTCCGCAGATACGACGACAGCGCCGCGGCGACGAAGCGGGCGAAATAGGCGCCGAAGACGAGGATGACCACGGCCACCATCACCTTCGGGACGAACAGCACGATGCGTCCGATGAGGTCGGTGACGTAGGCAAGATCGAGGCTGTTGAAGGCGATCATCAACGCCGCCAGGATGACCAGCCAATAGAAGAGTCCGCCCAGCACCCGCACCGTGTCGATGTCGCTTCCGCCCTGCTGGAGGAAGTGATCGATGCCCGCCTTCTCGGTCACGACGTTGAAGTTGAGCGCCCGCAGCGACCGCTCGATGGCGAAGCGTACGGCCTTGGCCACGAGCCACCCGACGACGAGTATGAGAATCGCGAGCAGAAGCCGCGGCAGGAAGGCGCCGATCTGGTGCAAAGATTCGCGGATCGGTTCCAGCATCACGTTGACGTTTTCCATCGTCTTCTCCCATCGCGCTTCGCGGGTTGTACGGCTGTTGCGTCGTTCGAACGAGCGTTCAGTCCCCGCGTTCGAGTATTGCCAGGAGGCCGCTCACCGGAACGCGGACCCAATCGGGGCGATTGTCGATTTCATAGCCGAGCTCGTAGACGGCCTTCTCGAGCGAGAACAATTCGAGCAGGCCGCGCCGCGCGGCGGCGATCGTGACCAGGCCCCCGGCATGCGCGATCTCGTCGTAACCGTCGACGAACGCGCGCACTGCCTGGTCGCGCCACTGCTCGCCGGCGACGCGAACCGTGTCCAGCGCATCGGGCCGTGCCATCACGAACTCGAACACCGCCGCGTGCATCGCGTAGTCGAACGAGCGCAGCATGCCGGCGACGTCCTTCAGCGGCGACAACTTGCGCGCGCGTTCCTCCATCGTCCGCGACGGTTCGCCTTCGAAATCGGCGATGACGAAGTCGTTCTGCACGAGCAGAACCTGTCCGAGATGATAGTCGCCATGGACGCGGGTCTTCGCGCCGGCGACGCCATCACCGGCGTGGCGCGCGATCCGCTGCAACAGCGCCTCGCGCTTCGCCAGCAGCCGTTCCACGCCGGCGCGCGCGGTGTCGGGCATCTGCGGGAGCCTGCGCTCGACGCGCTCCAGCGTCCGCACCGCTTCGTTACGCACCGCGTCGACCAGCGTGGATAGATCGGATGGCTGCAACGGCTCGGGATCGAACGCGACGTTGCCGGTACGGCGCGCGAGTGCCGCGTGCAATTCGCCCGTGCGCACGCCGAGGGTTCTCGCCAGCGCCGCATAACCGCCATGCACGTCCTGACCCGCGGCCGACGGCGCGTCGCGCGTACGGTCGTCGAAGAACCGCTGCAGGTAGTTGCGCGTGTATTCCCAGCCGTCACCCTGGTTCCGGACGAAACCCTGGACGAGCGCCAGCGTCGCGACCTTGCCGTCATCGGCCGTGTACTCGACGCTGCCCGCCACCGGCACGCAGTGCGCGAAACCGGCGACGTCGGTCAGGTAGCGGCCGATCTCCGCCTCGGGATTCGTGCCGACCTGGAGTCGCCGATAGCCTTTGACGAACAACTGATCGCCGAGCGCGACGATCGTGTTGCTGCTGAGGGCGGCGGGCGTCGATAACGGAAGGCTCCCGAAGTCGGGACCCGCAAGTCGCGCGAACGCCGTCGACGGACTGAAGCGGATGGTTCCGCGGTCGGTCTTGAGCTCGAGGCCGGCGCCTACTGCGACCACGAGTGCGCGCACGAAGCCCTCGTCGGCAAACGCGTCGGCCAGCACACCGACCTGCGCCTGCTGGCGCGCCTTGGCGATCGTGGACGCGCCGACGGCGCGCAGCAACGCGTCATCGCGATCTTCCCACGCCAGCGTCAACGGCAGGAAATACGTCTGCGTCGCGTCGCCGCTCCCCGCGACGCGCGCCAGCGCGACGAGCCAGCTTCGGTCACCGTGACGCCATTCGACGTGATCGGCGAGCTCGACGCGCGCGACGGGCTCGCCTTTCGCGGCGTACCACCGGCGACCGGCAATGAACGGCGGCAGCGTTTCGTCTTCCAGCTGGCGCCGCACCTTGTCCGACATGCCAAGCCGCCACGGCACGACGCGCTCGCGGAAGAGGCTGGCCCAGCCGTCGAACAGCACGAGCACCGGCAGCTCGTCGAGCGAGACGCGTTCCTCGTGGGGCGACGCGACGGTGTCGGCCGCCGTCAGCCGGAACCAGAGAAATGCGTGGCCGGCGAGCGTCAGCAGGTACGGCAGGTCGCCGATGGGCGGAAAGGCCGTGCGACCCATCAGCTCGACCGGCACGCGTCCTTTGTAGCGGCCGAGATCGACCTCGACCGGCTGCGCCGACCGCGCGAGGTTGGCGACACACAGGATCGTCTCGTCCGTGTACTCGCGCAGGTATGCGAGGATCTTCCGGTTCGACGGTCGCAGGAACACGAGAGTGCCCCGGCCGAACGCCGCAAAGCCCTTGCGCACGGCGAGCATGCGGCGTGTCCAGTTGAGCAGCGACGACGGCGCGCGCACCTGCGCCTCCACGTTGACCGCCTCGTAGCCGTAGATCGCGTCCATGATCGGCTGCAGGTACAACCGCTGCGGATCCGCCCGCGAGAATCCCCCGTTGCGCTCCGGACGCCATTGCATTGGTGTACGGACACCGTCCCGATCGCCGAGGTAGATGTTGTCGCCCATGCCGACCTCGTCGCCGTAATAGAGTGTCGGCGACCCGCGCATCGACAACAGCAGGCTGTTCATCAGCTTGATGCGGCCGATGTCGTTCTCGAGCAGCGGCGCGAGCCGGCGGCGGATGCCGAGGTTGATTCGTGCACGCTTGTCGGCTGCGTACATGTTGTACATGTAATCGCGCTCGCGGCTCGTGACCATCTCCAGCGTCAGCTCGTCGTGATTGCGCAGGAAGATCGCCCATTGACAGCTGTCCGGGATGTCGGGCGTCTGCGCCATGATCTCGGTGATCGGATGCCGGTCTTCCTGTGCGATGGCCATGTACATCCGGGGCATCAGCGGGAAGTGGTACGCCATGTGGCATTCGTCGCCGTCCCCGAAATATTCGCGCACGTCCTCCGGCCATTGGTTGGCTTCGGCCAGCAGCAGCACGTTCGGATAGTGGGCGTCGACCAACCCGCGGAGCTTCTTCAGAACGGCGTGCGTCTCCGGCAGGTTTTCGTTGTTCGTGCCGTCCCGCTCGACGAGGTACGGAATCGCGTCGAGCCTGAACCCGTCGACGCCCATGTCGAGCCAGAAGCGCATCACGCGATAGATCGCCTTCAGCACCTGCGGATTGTCGAAGTTCAGGTCCGGCTGGTGGCTGAAGAAACGATGCCAGTAATACGCGTTGGCGACGTCGTCCCACGCCCAGTTCGACTTCTCCGTATCGGTGAAGATGATGCGCGTGCCGCTGTAACGGGCAGGGTCGTCGCTCCACACGTAGTAGTTGCGCTTGCGCGAGCCCTTGGGCGCGCGCCGCGCGGCCTGGAACCACGGATGCTGATCCGACGTGTGGTTGACGATCAGCTCGGTGATCACCCGGAGGTCGTGGCGATGCGCCTCGCGGACGAAATGGTGAAAGTCTGCGCGCGTGCCGTACAGCGGATTGACGTTCGTGTAGTCGGCGACGTCGTACCCGTCGTCGCGCAGCGGCGACGGGTAGAACGGCAGCAGCCAGATCGTATTGACCCCGAGATCCTTGATGTAGTCGAGCTTCTCGGTCAACCCGCGAAAATCGCCGACGCCGTCGTCATTGGAGTCGAAGAACGCCTTGATGTGCAGCTGGTAGATGATCGCGTCCTTGTACCAGTGCGCGGGATCGGCAAGGGCCACCTGCGCGACGGCAGGCACGGCGACGTTCAACGGGTCGGGTATCGGCACGGTCGGGCGCTAGAGAAAATAGTCGAAGTCGTGTTCGCTGCGCACGTGGCGGCGCACGCGAAACACGTGCGCAGGGACGCGCTGCGGGTCGATCATCACGAAATTCCGTGCCCCGTTCCAGAGAAAACGCGCATCGGTCAGAACGTCGTGGACCTGGAACGCGCGGTGGTCCGGGAGGCCGAGCACCGCAAGGTCGAGCGACACCCACCCGGACTGCGTGTGGTACGGATCCAGGTTCACGATGCACAGCACGAGATTCTCTGCGTCGGGCGATTGGCGGACGTACGCGATCAGCGCGTCGTTGTCGACGCTTACGAACGTGAGTCCGCCGTCCCGCTGCAGCGCCGCGTTGCCGCGTCGAGCGGCGTTGACCCGCGCAATGAACGGCGCCAGCGTATCGCCGCGGTCGAGCGGCCACTGCCGGAGCTGGTATTTCTCCGAATCGACGTACTCCTCGGCGCCAGCGGCGCGCGGAACGTGGTCGAGGAGCTCGAACGCTGCGCCGTAGATGCCGTAGTTCGCGCTGAGCGTCGCGGCGAGCACCAGTCGCGTCATGAACGCCGCGCGGCTCCCGGTCTGCAGCGCCTCGGGCAGGATGTCCGGCGTATTCGGCCAGCAGTTGGGCCGAAAGTACTCGCGCCCCGGACCGCGCGTCAGCTCGGTGAAATACTCGGTGAGCTCGTACTTCGTGTTGCGCCACGTGAAATACGTGTACGACTGCGAAAAGCCCAGTTTTGCGAGCCGGTGCATCACCTTGGGCCGCGTGAACGCCTCGGCGAGGAAAATCACGTCCGGATGCGAACGCCGCACGTCGGCGATGGCCCATTCCCAGAATCCGAACGCCTTGGTGTGCGGATTGTCGACCCTGAAGATGCGAACGCCCTCGTCGACCCAGAAGCCGACGACGTCGCGAAGCTCCTTCCACAGCGACGGCCACTCCGGGGATTCGAAGTCGAACGGGTAGATATCCTGGTACTTCTTCGGCGGGTTCTCGGCGTACTGCACGCTGCCGTCCGGCCGGTGACGGAACCATTCGGGGTGCGACTCGACGTATGGATGATCGGGAGCACACTGGAAGGCCACGTCGAGCGCGAGTTCGAGGCCAACCTCGCGGGCGGCGGCAACGAAGTGGCGGAAATCCTCGAGGGTTCCGAGCTCCGGGTGCAGCGCCGTGTGGCCGCCTTCCGCTGCGCCGATGGCCCACGGACTTCCGACGTCGCCGGGTCCCGCTGCGAGCGCGTTGTTCGGGCCTTTGCGCCGGACGCGACCAATCGGATGAATCGGCGGCAGGTACAGCACGTCGAATCCCATATCCGCAACGTACGCGAGACGGCGTTCACAATCGCGAAAGGTGCCGTGCGTCCCGTCGGCTCCGCACGACCGCGGGAAGAGCTCGTACCAGGCGGAGTAGCCCGCACGCAGACGATCGACCCACAGCGGAAACTCGACCGGATAGACGGTTTGCAGCGTCCGGTCGGGATAACGGGTGGCGAGCGCAGCAAGCTTCTCGTCCAGAGCGCACTGGCGCAATGTCTCGAGGTCATCCGCCCGCCCGAGGTCGCGCGCCCATTTCGACAGCCGCCGGCGGTCGTCGCCGCGCGCGCGCGCCGCCGTGTCAGTAACGATGCCAATACCGACGCGCAGCGCGACGCGAAGATCGTCGGCATCGATACGTCGGGCGAAATCGTGGCGCCACGACAGGAATGCGTCCACCCACGCGGCGACGGTGTAACGGTACGCGCCTGGCGCATTCACCGTGAAACTCGCGTGCCAGCGATCGTTGCCGAGTGCGGTCATCGGGACTTCCAGCCAGCCGCCGTCGCGCTCGTCGACGTATCGCAGCACGCATGCGACGACGTCGTGGCCGTCGGTGAAGCAGTCCGCTTCCACGACGACGACATCGCCGGCCACGCGTTTAACGGCGAAGCGGCCGTGGTCCACGGTTGGCTCGATTCCCTCGACGACTGCGCGAGATCGGCCCTCGTCCGGCAACGCCGTCGTTCCTGATCGCGCGGGAGATTTGCGACTCGGCATCCGTCAGTCCTTCGCCGGCGTGAACAGCATCGTGGCGAGCGGCGGCAGCGTGAGTGTCAGTGAATGGAAGCGGCCATGCGACGCCGTCGGCGCCGACGCGACGCCGCCGAGGTTGCCCATGCCGCTGCCGCCATAAACCACGGCATCGCTGTTGATGGCCTCGCGCCAGAACCCGCCCGACGGAACGCCGAGCACGTAGTTGTGCCGGGGCGCCGGTGTGAAGTTGCAGACAACGAGCACGGGCGCGCCGCGTCGCGGCCGCCGCAAAAACGCGATGACGCTGGACGTCGCATCGCTCGCGTCGATCCATTCGAATCCGGGCTGCGCGAAGTCCAGCTCGTGGAGGGCCGGCGTCGCCCGGTAGAAGGCGTTGAGATCCGCCACGAGGCGCTGGACGCCCGCGTGCCCGGGCTCCGCAAGCAGCGGCCAATCGAGCGCGCCTTCGTGTGTCCATTCGCGGCGCTGCGCGAACTCGCCGCCCATGAAGAGCAGCTTCTTGCCGGGATGTCCCCACATGTAGCCGTACATCGCGCGCAGATTCGCGAACTGCTGCCAGCGGTCGCCCGGCATCTTGTCAATCAGCGAGTGCTTGCCGTAGACGACCTCGTCGTGTGACAGCGGCA
>JBDTNI010000113.1:0-6697 GCA_039933815.1 Betaproteobacteria bacterium | reverse complement strand
CGCTGACCTCTTGCATGCCATGCAAGCGCTCTCCCAGCTGAGCTATACCCCCACGGCGAGCGCAAGATTATAGCGGACGCGCAATGGCGGGGCAATCCGGCCGCGACGCGCAATGCGAGGCTCCGTCATCACGGTGCGTGAGGCGCATCGTCGCCTCGTCGACCGCGACCCACTGCGGCCGCATGCACTATGATCGCCGCAATGGTCGCCAACGCATCCACGCTGAGCTCGGATCTGCGAAGCGTCGCGCTCGACGGCCGCGTCGTCCTCGTCACCGGCGCCGCGGGCGGCCTCGGCAGAGCGCTGTCACTCGCCTGCGCGCGCGCCGGCGCGACCGTCGTGCTCCACGGCCGCGTCGTGCGCAAGCTCGAAGCGCTGTACGACGACATCATGGCCGCCGAACTGCCGGAGCCAACGATTCTGCCGCTCGATTTCGAGCGCGCGGAGTCCCAGGATTTTGCGAAGGTCGCCGGCGCGCTCGACGCACAGCTCGGCCGACTCGACGCCGTCGTCCACACCGCGGCCGTGCTGGGTTCACTGGGTCCACTCGAGCATCAGGCTTTCGAAAGCTGGCTCGCATTGCTGCGCGTCAACGTCGCGGCGCCGATGGGACTGACGCGAAGCGTGATGCCGTTGCTCGCGCGCGCGCCGGACGCGAGCGTCGTGTTCACGCTGGACAGCCGCGGCGTGTCGCCCCGCGCGTACTGGGGCGGTTACGCCGTGACGAAGGCGGCCGTCGCGGCATTGGCACGCGAACTCGCCGATGAATGGGAGCGCCGTCCGAACCTGCGCGTGAATGCCGTCGTCCCAGGGCCCATTCGCTCGCCGCTGCGCCTGCAGTCTCACCCGGGCGAGGATGCAAGCCGGTTGCCGCCCCCAGAGTCGCTGGTGCCGCTGTACCGCCACCTGATCGCCGGGCAGTCGAAAGAGGGGAGCGACGTGCTGGTGGATGCTCAGGCGTGGCTTGCCGGATCCCCCTGCGTCACATCGCTGCGTCCGTAGCGCATCAGCACACGCAGACGCCGGAAGTCCTGCGGAGGCAACATGTCCGGAAGCAGCAGGATCGCGCGCGCAAACCGGCGCCCGAACGGCCGCCACACGAGCGTGGACAGCCCGGCGCCGATGTAACTGTCGTGGTGCAGCCGTCCGGCGCTCGCGCTCCCGTCCGCCTTGACGACCACGAGCGTGAGATCGGCGCGAAGCTCAACGCGCCGCACGGCTCGCGGACCGTTGCGCAGCGCCACCACGTGAAGTCGATCGACGGCCCAGACGGTCACGACGACGACGGCGAATCCAAGAATGGCGTTGTCGAACGGCAACACGACGATGACGCCACAGGTCACGAGCGCCAGCAACGTGATCAGTGCGAACGCGAGTCGAGACGGCCGAAGCTCGATGCGGGCGGACGGAGGCCAGATCATCCGCCATCACACCGCATTAGACCGGTATCCGGCGATCGGTCGTTGCGACTAGGTCGCGCGGCGAATGGCGTTCTGCGCCGTCAGACAGGTGGTGAGCCGGCCTTTTGCTTGGACAGCAGCATCCACGTCGAAACGACGGTATCGGGATTGAGCGACATGCTCTCGATGCCCTGCGCCACGAGCCATTGCGCGAGGTCCGGATGATCGGACGGACCCTGCCCGCAGATGCCGACATAGCGTCCGCGCTCGCGGCACGCGGAGATCGCCATCGCGAGCATCGCTTTCACCGCGTCGTCGCGCTCGTCGAACGTCGAGGCAATGGCGCCGCCCGCATCGCGATCGACGCCAAGCGTCAGCTGGGTGAGGTCGTTAGACCCGATCGAGAAACCGTCGAAATGCTCGAGGAACCGCCCGGCGAGAATGGCGTTCGACGGCACCTCGCACATCATGATGATGCGCAAGCCGTTGTGGCCGCGCCGCAGGCCGTTGTCGGCAAGAAGCCCGATCACGCGCTCGGCCTCCTGCACGGTTCGCACGAACGGCACCATCAGCTCGACATTGGTGAGCCCCATGTCGTTGCGCACGCGGCACATGGCCTGGCATTCGAGCGCGAAGCAGTCGTAGAACGCCGGCGAGACGTAGCGCGAAGCGCCGCGAAAGCCGAGCATCGGATTCTCTTCGTGCGGCTCGTAACGCGAGCCGCCGACGAGATTGGAGTATTCATTGGATTTGAAGTCCGAAAGGCGGACGATCACCGGCTTCGGCGCGAATGCCGCCGCGATCGTCGCGATGCCTTCGGTGACCTTTGCGACGTAGAACTCGGTGGGGCTGGCGTACCCGGCGATCCTGCGTTCGATGTCGCTGCGGATGTCGGCCGGCTGGCGGTCGAACTCGAGCAGCGCCTTCGGATGGATGCCGACGTTGCGGTTGATGATGAACTCGAGGCGCGCGAGTCCGACGCCTTCGTTCGGCAGCTGGCGGAACTCGAATGCAAGCTCGGGGTTGCCGACGTTCATCATGATCTTGGTCGGGCACGCCGGCATCTTGTCCAGCGCGACCTCCACGACCTCGATCTCCAGCAAGCCGGGATAAACGTGACCGGTGTCACCCTCGGCGCAGCTCACCGTGACGGACGTGCCTTCGGCGAGTGTCTCGGTCGCGTCGACGCAGCCGACCACGGCGGGGATGCCGAGCTCGCGGGCGATGATCGCGGCGTGGCAGGTCCGGCCGCCGCGGTTGGTGACGATGGCGCTGGCGCGCTTCATCACCGGTTCCCAGTCGGGGTCGGTGATCTCGGTGACCAGCACGTCGCCTTCCTTGACCCGCTCCATCTCGTCGGCGGACTTGACCATTCGCACCGTCCCCTGCCCGATCTTCTGGCCGATCGCGCGACCGGTGGCGATTGGATCCGCGTCCGTTTTCAAGCGGTAGCGTCGCAGCGCGTTGCCGTCCTCTCGCGACTTCACCGTCTCGGGGCGCGCCTGCAGGATGTAGAGCCGCCCGTCGCTGCCGTCGAGCCCCCATTCGATGTCCATCGGGCGTCCGTAATGCCGCTCGATCAGCACCGCGTAGCGCGCGAGCTCCTCGGCCTGACCGTCGGTGAGCGAGAAACGTGCGCGCTCGGTCTCCGCAACATCGACGACCGCCGTCGATCCACCGTGCGTCGCGGTGTGCGCGAGCACCATCTTGCTGGTCTTGCTGCCGATCGTCTTGCGCAGGATCGCGGCCTTTCCGGTCGCGAGGTTGGCCTTGTAGACGCAGAATTCGTCGGGGTTCACCGTACCCTGCACGACGGATTCGCCCAGCCCGTACGCCGAAGTGATGAGAACGACGCCGTCGAATCCTGATTCCGTATCGAGCGTGAACATGACCCCTGCAGCACCGATGTCGCTGCGGACCATTCGCTGCACGCCGACCGACAGCGCGACATCCTGATGCGCGAACCCGTGATGTACGCGATACGCGATTGCACGATCGTTGTAGACGGACGCAAATATCTTAGGAATTGCTTTAATAATCTCATTCAACCCTATGATATTCAACAAAGTATCTTGCTGTCCCGCGAATGACGCGTCCGGGAGGTCTTCCGCTGTCGCCGACGACCGCACCGCGAAAGCCGCGCCTTCCGGATCGTCGGTGGCAACGCGATGCGCACGGCCGACGGCGTCGATCAACTCGGCCGGAAGCGGCGTTGCAGCGATCATGGCGCGGATGGCCTTGCCGGCCGTCGCGAGCGCGCGAACGTCCTCGACGTCGAGCCCGCGCATCGCGGTGTCGATACGCGCGACGAGGCCGTCCTGCTGCAGGAACTCGCGGAACGCATCCGCCGTCGTTGCAAATCCGCCGGGAACGCGGATGCCTGCCGATGCGAGCTCGCCGATCATCTCGCCGAGCGACGCATTTTTGCCGCCGACCTTGGCGAGGTCGCGCATTCGCAAGCGCTCGAGCGGGATGACGCGAACAAGGTCCGGCATGCTGACAATCCCTGAAACGGCGGTGTGCCGCGTGATGCTACGGGGTGTGCATTCTACCAACGGCGCCCTGCGCCATCGTTTCCCCCGGTGCGTCGACCACGCCCGAAACGACTGCGCCCGCATGACGCGGGCGCGACGTCACTGCGGCGAACGCGGTCAGTCGTTGTGACCGTCTCCGCCAGACACCGCGGGCGAAACCGTTGCCGGTGCGAACGCATCAATCCCAGGCGGCAGCGCCAGGTCGGCGAACGCGGTCGGATCCTGTCCACCGCTCCGACTCCGCGCGGCACGACGCAGGCTCCGATACAGATCGGGATGCGCTTCCTTCAGGTAGCTGATGATCTCGAAATCGACGCGCTTCACCTGGGAAAGATCGATCTGCTCGACGTGAACGAGACGCAGCAGTTCCTTCACCGGACGCGGCATCTCGCGCCCGCTCTCGTAGCGCGAACCGCCGCTCTGCGTGACGCCGATCTGCGTCCAGAACTGCTCCTGGTTCATGCCGAGCCGGCGCCGGATTTCTCGGGGATTCAATACACGATCGAGGAATTTCACTGCAACTCCGCGTCAGTCAAGGGGATTTGCCATGGGGTTTGCTATACCATTGGCATATGGTTGCGCGTTCTGGCTTTCATTTCAAGGTCGACCGACCGGCGGCATCAAAATTGGCATGAAATGCAGCAAAATTGACACGCGGGCTATTTGCCCGGCCAATGCGGGCAGTTTAGGCGTCGCGTCCTCCTGCTTCTCGCTTCAAGAGCGCCATGGAACCAGCGCGGCAGCCAGCGATCCCGCGTTCGCCACCCGTTCCAGCTAGCGATGATCCGATACGACCTCCACTGTCATTCGACGTATTCGGACGGTTTGATGAGTCCGACGGACGTGGTCAGGCGTGCGGCGGAACGCGGTGTCGACGTCATTGCACTGACGGACCACGACGAAGTCGCCGGGCTCGCGGAGGCGCGCGCGGCTGCGGGCGACGCAGGTATCGCGTTCATCGATGGCGCGGAGCTGTCGGTAACGTGGAACGACGATACCGTGCACATCGTGGGACTCGGCATCGATCCCCACAACGCAAATCTCGTCGCAGGTCTCGCCGCCGTGCGAGGCGGACGCGACACGCGCGCGCAGCGCATCGGACACGCGTTGCAGGCGGCGGGCGTGCCCGACGCCTTCGAGGGTGCAATGGGCTTTGTGACCAGCCCGAGCCTCATCTCCCGCACGCACTTCGCCCGCCACCTCGTACAAGCGGGCCATGCGCGCGACATGAAGCACGCGTTCAAGCGCTACCTGACGAAAGGCAACCCCGGCTATGTACCGCATGCATGGGCGTCGCTGGAACAGGCGCTCACGTGGATCCACGGTGCGGGCGGCGACGCCGTCATCGCCCATCCGGGTCGCTACAAGCTCACGTCCGCCGGACTTCGAACGCTGATCGGCGAGTTCCGCGACCTGGGCGGCGACGCGGTCGAAGTGATTTCACCGTCGCACACGGCAGCGCAGTTCACACAGTTCGCGGCGCTCGCACGGACGCACGGCCTCAAGGCGTCGTGCGGTACCGACTTCCACGGCGTGGGCGAGAGCCACGTCGACTTCGGCGACCTGCCTCCGCTGCCCACGGGCACCGCGCCCGTGTGGAACGCGTGGTGAATGCGTACGCGCGATGCGTGGCCATGGCCGAATGAATGACGCGCGATGAGCCGGCGGCGCACGGTTTTCTTCATCTCGGACCGTACCGGGATCACGGCAGAAATGCTCGGCAACAGCCTGCTGACGCAGTTCGAGAGCGTCGGGTTCAATCGCGTGACGATTCCGTTCGTCGATTCGATGGAAAAGGCGGCCGATGCCGTCCGCGAAGTGAACGCGCGCGGCGAAGCCGAGGGGTTGCGTCCCATCGTCATCAGTTCCGTCGTCGATGAAGCGATGAGCGAGGCCATCCGGCGCGATGCGCGCGCGCTGACGCTCGACATGTTCCAGATATTCATCGCGCCGCTCGAAGCGGAACTCGACGCGAAGAGCTCGCACGCAGCGGGACGCTCGCACGGCATCGCGAACAGCCACGAGTACTTCTCACGGATGGAAGCGATCAATTTCACGCAGGCCTACGACGACGGCGCGGCGACGCGCGACCTCGACAAGGCACAGGTGATCCTCGTCGGCGTGTCTCGTTGCGGCAAGACGCCGACGTCGCTGTACCTCGCCCTGCAGTTCGGCGTGCGGGCGGCTAACTTTCCGCTGACGCCCGACGACTTCGCCGACCGCAAGTTGCCCGCGTCGCTGGCGACACTGCGCGACCGGCTGTTCGGACTGACGATCCATCCGGACCGGCTGCGCGAGATCCGTGAGGAGCGACGACCTGGCAGCCGCTACGCCCAGCTCGAGAGCTGCCGCCAGGAAGTGCGTGAGGCCGAGCATCTGATGCAGCAGAACGGCATACCGATGCTCGATACGACGTCGAAGTCGATCGAGGAGATCGCGACGACGATCCTGCACCGCGCCAAGCTCGAGCGACATATTTACTAGCGCCGGGCCGCGTGATCGTCGTCTTCGGCTCGATCAATGTGGACCTCGTCGCCCGCGTCGACCGGCTGCCGGCGCCCGGCGAAACGCTCGCCGGCCGCTCGTTCGCGATGCTGGCCGGCGGCAAAGGTGCTAACCAGGCGCTCGCGGCGCGGCGCGCCGGCGCGAGCGTGCAACTTGTCGGCTGCGTGGGGCGTGACGCGTTCGCCGATGTCGCACTGCGCGACCTCGCGCACGACGGCGTGGCTCTCGATCGCGTCGACGCCGTGGAATCAGCCACCG
>JBDTNI010000112.1:0-6702 GCA_039933815.1 Betaproteobacteria bacterium | reverse complement strand
AATCGCGCCGCGATGGCGCGCGTCGAGCGCGACGCCAGGCGCGACAATCGGGAGTTACGCTGGATCCGGTGTCCTCAGGCGGTTCCGCGAGCACGGTGAGCGCGGACGTCAAGCCGACCCGCGAGCGTTTGGCGGGCACCGCCCTTCCGAGCTGGACGCTGCGCCCCTTCGTGCCCGTCACGTGGCCCTCCTGACCTGCCCGGCGTGCGGGGCTCCGATGCGTCCGCTCGAACTGTCCCGCGCACCGGCGCCGCCGTTGACGGTCGACGCGTGCGATGACTGCCAGGCGCTGTGGCTCGATACGATGGAGAGCCAGCAGTTGACGCCCGGCGCGCTGATCGCCCTGTTCCGCACGATCGGCACGTCGCATTCCGAAACGCGGTCACCCTACCGCGCCGTGATGCCCTGTCCGCGCTGCACGACGCCGCTGTCGCTGACGCGCGACGTGAAGCTCACGACGCGCTTCACGTATTACCGCTGCCGCCGGGGCCACGGGCGGTTGACGCCGTACGCGCAGTTCCTCCGCGAGAAGAATTTCATCCGGCCGATCGAGGCCGACGAGCTATCGCGTCTGCGCGCGACCGTGTCTACCGTCCGCTGCGTCAGCTGCGGCGGACCCGTCGCGCTCGATCGCGCCGCCGTCTGCCCGTATTGCGGCGCGCCGGTCATGCTGCTCGATCCCGACGCGGTGCAAAAAGCGCTCACCGAGCTCAGCGTCGCCGAAACGCGCCGCGCCGAGGCGAAACCGCTGACGGGCGACGCGATCATCGCCATCGCCAACGTGGAAAAGGAACTCGCGCGAAACCGTCGCGACGACGACGCGCGTCTGGGCGTCGATCTCGTCGGCGCGGGCTTGCGCGCGCTCGGGCTGTTGGTCGACCGCTGACGCGCTGCCGCTGCTGCCGCTGCTGCCGCTGCTGCGGCCGTGGAGCCGAGGGTAAAATGCGGCCATCACAACTTCAGGAGTCGTCGATGAGATCCGTCATGGTGAGCATGCTCGCAGCAGTCGCGCTCGGCGGCGCCGCACTCGCCGCATCGGCGCAACAGCCAGCCGCCCCGGCGGCGGTCGCGGCGCCCGCGCTGAAGCACGCGTGCGCGAAGCCCGGCGAATTTCCGGGCAACCTCGCCAGCGACAACCAGCGCCGGGCCTGGCAGAAAAGCTATGTCGATTACACCGATTGCCTGAAAAAATTCATCAACGACGAGCAGGCGCTGGCCGAGCCGCACGTGAAGGCATCCAACGACGCAATCAACGAGTACAACGCTGGCGTGAAGGCGTACAACGCCGAAGTCGAGAAGGCGAAGGGCAACTGAGGACGATGGTGTCGCCGGCCGCCGCGCGCACGGAAGCCCTGGCGCGCGGCGCTGAGGTTCCCCGTGCGAGCGACACGTCACCGGACGCCATCGCCGCCGTCCTCATCGAAGGTTTCGATCGCCACTACGCGCTGTTCCGCGAGTGCGCACGCGCGGCGAAGCGCTATTTCGAAGCCGGCAACTGGCTGGCAATCGGGCACGTCGCCGGCGATAGGATCGACTATTACGATCGCCGGGTCGCGGAGACCGTCGAGCGCATCGAGCGCGAGTTCCGGTTCAACGAGGCAGGTGACGACGCGTTCTGGGCGATCGTCAAGCAGCGGTTCGTCGGCCTGCTCGTCGATCATCGGCAGCCCGAATGCGCGGAGACGTTTTTCAACACCGTCTCGTCGAAGCTGCTGCACAGGACGTACTTTCACAACCGCTGCATGTTCGTGCGCCCCGCCGCCTCGACCGATTATCTCGACGACGGCGCGCCGTCGTACCGCTGCTATTACCCGCGGCAGCGCGGCTTGCGGGCTGCGCTCATCGACCTCGTGCTGGACCTGCGGTTGGCGCCGCGCTTCGACGACTTCCGAACCGACCTGATCCACGTGCTGTCGGCCATGCGCAGGCGACTGCCGCGTCCGTTCGTCGTCGACGCGAGCTTCCAGATCCAGGTGCTCGCCAGCCCGATGTTCCGCAACCAGACCGTCTACATCGTGGGACGCGTCGTGAACAGCGGACATCTGTATCCTTTCGTCGCGGCGATCAAGCGGCGGCGCGACGAGCGTCTCTACATCGACGCGATGTTGACCGACCCGGCCGAGATCGCGCTGCTCTTCTCCGCCAACCGCGCGTACTTCCTCGTCGACATGGAGGTACCGTCCGCCTACGTGCATTTCCTGCAGTCGATGGTGCCCGATCGAACGGCGTCCGAGCTCTACACGATCGTCGGCCTGCAAAAGCACGGCAAGACGCTGTTCTTTCGCGACTTCCTGCACCACCTCAAGCACTCGACCGATCGCTTCGTCGCGGCGCCTGGCATCCAGGGGCTCGTGATGTGCGTGTTCACGCTGCCGTCGTACCCGTACGTTTTCAAGGTGATCCGCGACCGGATCGCGCCGAGCAAGGACACCGACGCGGCGCGCGTCAAGCAGAAATACGCGCTCGTCAAGCACCACGACCGCGCGGGTCGCATGACCGACATCCTGGAATACTCGAATGTCGCTATCCCGCGCGCTCGCTTCACCGACGAGCTCCTGGGCGAACTCGAAGGCGCGATCGCGTCGCAACTCGAATACGACGGCGACCACGTCATCGTCCGGCACGTCTACATCGAGCGCCGGCTCGCGCCGCTCAACCTCTACCTGCGAACCACGGACGAAGGCGCGCTGACGCGCGCGATCCGCGACTACGGCATGGCGATCAAGGAACTCGCGGCGATCAACATCTTCGCCGGCGATCTGCTGTTCAAGAACTTCGGCGTCACGCGCTACGGGCGAGTCGTCTTCTACGATTACGACGAGATCGAGTACCTGACCGACTGCAAATTCCGGGTGATGCCGAAAGCGCCGCCGGGACTGGACGAAACGTCTGGCGACGTCTGGTACCCGGTCGGGCCGCACGATGTGTTCCCCGAGGAGTTTGCAACATTCCTGCTGACCGATCCCGCGGTGCGCCGCGCATTTCTCGCGTTTCATGCCGACCTCCTCGATGCCGGCTGGTGGCAGCGAATGCAGCAGGCGATCCGAGACGGCCGCCAGATCGAGGTGCTGTCGTACCCGGAGAGCATCCGCTTCCGCCGCAAAGCGGCCCGCCCGCGGTATTCGCTCGCGTAACGGCGGTAAGATTCGTGCATCGGTTCGGATACGGAGTCGAACAGAATGAGATCGCATGCTTGGCTGCCACCAGTGCTCGTCGCGGCGCTCGTCGTCGCGGCCTGTCAGGACCGGGGACCCACCAAGGAGGAACTCGAAGCGGCGAAGAACACCGTGGACTGCGAGCACTCCGGAGAGCGGATCGTCATCCGCTTTGCCGACGGCGAGGCGCGGCTCCTGATGCCGGATGCGACGCGTACCATCCTCTACCAGGTACCGAGCGGGTCTGGAATCCGTTACCTGAACGGGCTGATGGAACTGCGCGGCAAGGGGCTGGACCTCGAGCTCACGCGCGAGCAGACCGCCATCCGGATGAAATGCAAGCCGTACGAGATCCCGAAGAAGGAATGACGCGGCGCGTCATTGATTTCGGGCGCGAAGCGCCGCGTCGATGTCGACGTACTGCCACGACTGCGAGCGGATCGGATGCGGCACGTACGTCCCCACCCACGGGTGCCGCAGGTTGTCCTCGAGCAGGTGGAACGTCATGCGCCAGGGCGCGTACGCGATCACGAGCTCGGTCATCCGGTCGAACAGCAGCGTTCGTTCACGCGAATCGGGCAGCTTCCGCGCGCGCTCGTACAGCGCGTTGAACTCGGGCAGGTTGAAGCGCGCGTTGTTCTCCGGGCCCGACAGTCCGTACAGCAACTGCATGAAGTTCTCCGCGTCGGGGTAGTCGGCATTCCACCCGTCGCTGCGCAACGGGATCTTGCCCTCGCGCGCCATCTTCCGAAGTTCGGGCACGCGGTCCTTCTTGATGGCAATGCGGATGCCGATCGCGTCCATGTTCTTTTTCCACAGCTCGTCCGCCTGCCGCGACGCCGAGTTCGGCGTCGACCAGCGCTCGATGACGAGCGGCGAGCCGTTCGGCATCTCGCGATACCCGTCGCCGTCACGATCCTTATAGCCGAAGCGATCGAGCAGCGCGCGCGCAAGCGCGGGATCGTACAGCTGCGCTTGCGTCCGCAGCGACGGGTCGAACCCGGCGATATCGGGCGGTATCGGTCCGTACGCCGGCGCGGCGCGTCCCTTCAGCAGCACGCGAATCGCCTCGGCGTTGTCGTAACCCATTCCGATCGCGCGGCGCAGCGCGATCTTCTCCGGCGTGTAGCCGCCGACGACCTTGTCTTCCATGTTGAAGTAGAACCACCACGTGTTCGGACGCAGCAGGACGTCGTGCACGATGCCGCGCTTGGCGAGCGCCGGCAGCAGTTTTCCCGTTGCGTCGAGCGCCTGCCCGGTGAATTCCACGGGCAGGATTTCGAGGAAGTCGAGTTCGCGATTGAGAAACGCGAGCCAGCGCGCCTGCCCTTCCTCGATGATGCTGATTTCGATACGCGATGCGAGCGGCAGGCGACGGCCCCTAAGCGCCGCGGCGACGGGACGCGACGCCTCGGGTATCGGGCCGGCGGGTTCGTAGCTCGTTTCCCGGTAACCCGGATTGGCGAGGAGCGTGATGCGGTTGCTGCGACGATACTCGCCGAGCCGGTAGGGACCCGTCCCCACCGGGTGGGCCCCGATGTCGAGTCCATACGCCTCGACGACCTCGCGCGCCTGCGCGGCGACGTTCGGGAGTGCCAGCGCGTATGCGAAGCGCAGGTCCGGCGCGTTGAGGCGGATCCGCAGCGTGTAGCGGTCGACGATCTCGAGCCCGGCAATGGACGCGTCATAGTCGAGGCGGCCATCCTTCGCGGCCTTCGCGCGCACCGCATCCGCGCCGACGATCTTGCCGTCGAAGAGCCACAGCCACGGCGACTTGACGCCCGGATCGAGGATGCGCCGGATGCCGTAGGCAAAGTCCGCGGCGATGAGCTCGCGGCGAACGCCCTTGAACGCCGGGTCGGGCGTGAAGTACACACCTTTCTTCACGCGGCACAGGTACGCCAGGCCGTTGTCCTCGACCGTCGGCAGCGCCTCGAGCGCGCGCGGCACCAGCACGACCGGCCGCGCGAGGTAGTCATAGTCCAGCATCGCGTCGAACACATTCGCGATGATCGAATCGGACGCCGCATCCGACGCGAAGGCCGGGTCGAACGAAGTCTCCGCGATGCTCATCGACACGCGAAGCGTCTTCGGCAGGTTGGCCGCGACGGCGCTGGTGATGGCCGTCGCGGTGCAGAGGATGGCCACACCGATTCGATGCAGCAAGGCGTCCGTCACGCGCGATCGTGCCTTGATCGGATCATCGCGCGATCGTAGCATCGGGGCGGGCGCATCGCGGCGGCGACGCCACAGGCGTGGAGGAAGCCGATGGAAATGAAGCGGATGAGCGGCGGTTCACTGCGTGCAGCGGGCTACGACGAGCGAGACCGCAAACTGGTCGTCGAGATGACGGCCGGCACGTTCGAGTACACCGGGGTTCCGGGCGAGGTGTGGCGACGATTTTCCGGCGCGTCGTCGCCGTGGAGCTATTTCCGCGACAACATCGAGGACGAGTACACGGCGCGACGCACGCGCTGACGGCGATCCCGCGAGGCGTGCGTCCGCCGTCTGCCGTCGGCCACGGGCGTCGTCCCGCCGGGTCGACGGCCTGGTCCGGCGGGACGCCACGGTGCAGGGCGAAGCTTGTGCCCTTACTGGACAGTCAGCTTGCGCCCGGCCACTGCAGGCTTCTTGACGAGCTGGAGCTCGAGCACGCCGTTCTCGTATTTCGCTTCGCTCGCCGTTTCGTCGAGCTCGAGAGGCAGCGTGAAGCTCCGGTATACGTTGCCGGCGTAGCGCTCGGCACGCAGCACGCGCGTACCCTCCGCGCCGGCGACCCGCGGCTTGACGTCGGCCGCGATCGTCACCTGGTTGCCCTCGATGGCGACGTGGATCTCGTCCTTCGCGACGCCCGGGATCTCGGCATACACGACGTACCCCTTGTCGTTCTCGGCGACGTCGACGCGGATGCCCTGCGGCGCCGCGGTGCGGTCGTTGCGGTCCGTACGCAGCAAATGACGGAACAGCGTATCAACGGCGGTGTCCGCGAACGGATCGTAAATCTGCAAACTGGCCATGGTTTTGGCTCCCCTCTTGTCGATGGATGAGTAGTAGTGGCGGCCGCGACCCACTCGTTGCGGGCGTTGCACCGCCGCATCAACAATCTAGGGGCATCACCCGATGTTTCAAGGGGCCGGCCGCGAGCGCTTCCGCCGGGTCTTGCCGGCCGACTTCGGCCCCGTTCTCCCGGCCGGTGCGAAACGCGCGAGCCACGCGAAGAACTCGCGGTACCAGAGCTGCGAGTTCTGCGGCTTCAGGATCCAGTGGTTTTCGTCGGGAAAGTAGACGAGCCGCGCGGGCACGTCCTTCGCTTTGAGCGAATTGAAATACTGGAGACCCTGCGTCGCCGGGACGCGATAATCGAGTTCGCCGTGGATGACGAGCGTCGGTGTCCTGGCCGACTTGACGAAATGATGCGGCGACTGCGCCATCACCAGCGGCTCGTCGTCCCAGTGGAATGCACCGAGCTCCTTGGCGAAGAACCGGTAGCCGTCGGTCGCCATCATGCTCACCCAGTCGTAACAACCCGCGTGGCACACGAACGCCT
>JBDTNI010000111.1:0-6703 GCA_039933815.1 Betaproteobacteria bacterium | reverse complement strand
CGACGCTCGCAATCGCGATGAACCGCATCGGCGGCAAGTCGAATACCGGCGAGGGCGGCGAGGACCCGATGCGCTACCGCGCCGAGATGCGCGCCGGCAAGAGTAGCGTCATCGACGGCGACACGGTCGCCGGCGTCATCGGCAAGGGCGCGATCGAGCGGGACATCGCGCTGAAGGCCGGCGACAGCCTTCGGTCCAGGATCAAGCAGGTCGCATCGGCGCGCTTCGGCGTCACCGCCGAATACCTGGCGTCGGCCGATCAGCTGCAGATCAAGATGGCCCAGGGCGCGAAGCCCGGCGAGGGCGGCCAGCTTCCGGGCCACAAGGTGTCCGAGTACATCGCGCAGTTGCGCTTCTCGGTGCCGGGTGTCGGACTCATCTCGCCGCCTCCGCATCACGACATCTATTCGATCGAGGATCTCGCGCAGCTGATCCACGACCTGAAGAACGCGAATCCGAAGGCGTCCATTTCCGTCAAGCTGGTGTCGGAGGTGGGTGTGGGGACCGTCGCCGCCGGCGTGGCGAAGGCGAAGGCGGATCACGTGACGATCGCCGGACACGACGGCGGTACCGGCGCATCGCCCGAGTCGTCGATCAAGCACGCGGGAACGCCGTGGGAACTCGGTCTCGCGGAAACGCAGCAGACGCTCGTGCTGAACCGGCTGCGCGGACGCATCGCCGTGCAGGTGGACGGCCAGATGAAGACGGGCCGCGACGTAGCGATCGGTGCGTTGCTCGGCGCCGATGAGTTCGGCTTCGCGACGGCCCCACTCGTCGTCGAAGGCTGCATCATGATGCGCAAGTGCCACCTGAACACCTGCCCCGTCGGCGTCGCGACGCAGGATCCCGAGCTTCGCCGGCGCTTCACGGGCCAGCCGGAGCACGTCGTCAACTATTTCTTCTTCGTGGCCGAAGAGCTGCGGCAGATCATGGCGTCGCTCGGGTTCCGGACGCTGAACGAGATGATCGGCCGCAGCGACATGCTCGACGTGAAGAAGGGCATCGAGCACTGGAAGGCGCGGGGACTCGATTTCTCGCGCGTGTTTCATCAGCCCGACATGCCGTCGGAAGTGGCGCGCTACCATTGCGAGACGCAGAATCACGGGCTCGCCGGCGCGCTCGATCACCAGCTCATTGCCGCGGCGGCGCCGTCGCTCGAACGCGCGCAACCGGTGCGCCTCAAGTTCAGGATCCGCAACGCGCACCGCTCGGTGGGCGCGATGCTGTCGGGTGAAGTCGCACGCAGGTACGGTCACGAAGGTCTGCCGCCGGATACGCTGCACGTCGCGTTCGACGGCATCGCGGGGCAGAGTTTCGGCGCCTTCCTGTCGCGGGGCCTGACGTTCGAGCTGCAGGGTGCTACGAACGACTACGTCGGCAAGGGACTGTCGGGCGGTCGCATCGTCGTCTATCCGGATCCGGCGTGCCCGGCGATCGCCGAAGACAACATCGTCATCGGCAATACCGTGATGTACGGCGCGATCGAGGGCGAGGCTTATTTTCGCGGCATCGGCGGCGAACGGTTCTGTGTGCGCAATTCCGGCGCGATGGCAGTCGTCGAAGGCACCGGCGACCACGGTTGCGAATACATGACGGGCGGAACGGTTGTCGTTCTCGGCCGCACGGGTCGCAATTTCGCAGCCGGCATGAGCGGGGGCGTTGCCTACGTCTACGATCCCGACGGCACGTTCGCCTCGCGCTGCAACACGGCGATGGTCGCGCTGGCCCCCGTGCAATCGGAGAGCGAACAGCTCAAATCGGAGAAGGAGCTTGCGACGGCCGGCAAGGGACGCCTGTTGCACGCGGGTCGCGCCGACGAGCTGATCCTGCGCGAGCTGATCGAGCGCCACCTGCGCTTCACGGGATCCGCCGTCGCCCTCGCGATGCTCGACGCGTGGGACGCGACACGAGCCAAGTTCGTCAAGGTGTTCCCGAACGAGTATGTCCGCGCACTCTCGGAAATGCACGTCAAGGCACAGCACACCAGGCCCGCCGGACTGACGGCGCAGGACCAGAAGGCCGCGGCGTAGCGGCGGGATACGGGCGCATGGGAAAGATCACCGGTTTCATGGAGCTCAAGCGGATCGCGGAAGTCGCCGATCCGGTCAACGCGCGGGTGCGCCATTACCGCGAGTTCATCCACGCGCTGGACGACGGCGCGGCCTCGAAGCAGGGCGCGCGCTGCATGGATTGCGGCATTCCGTTCTGCCAAAGCGGGTGCCCGGTCAACAACATCATCCCGGACTGGAACGACCTCGTCTATCGCCAGCAGTGGAAGCAGGCGCTCGCGACGCTGCACTCGACCAACAACTTCCCCGAATTCACCGGCCGCATCTGTCCCGCGCCGTGCGAGGCCGCCTGCACGCTCAACATCAACAACGATCCGGTCGGAATCAAGTCGATCGAGCATTTCATCATCGACAAGGGCTACGACGAGGGCTGGGTCGTGCCGGTGCCGCCGGCCCGCAAGACGGGCAAGCGGGTTGCCGTCGTCGGTTCCGGCCCCGCGGGTCTCGCGTGCGCGCAGCAGTTGGCGCGCGCCGGCCACGACGTCGTGCTGTTCGAGAAGCAGGATCGCATCGGGGGGCTGCTTCGTTACGGAATCCCCGATTTCAAGATGGAAAAGCACTGGATCGACCGCCGGATGGCGCAGATGTCGATCGAGGGCGTCGAGTTTCGTCCGGGTGCGCATGTCGGCGGCAATGTCGCCGCCGCCGAGTTGCTCGCGCAGTTCGACGCCATCGCGTTGACCGCGGGCGCCGAGAAGCCGCGCGACCTTCCGGTGCCGGGTCGCGAACTCCCCGGCATTCACTTCGCGATGGAATTCCTCCCGCAACAGAACCGCGTCGTCGCCGGCGATACGGTCGCGAACCAGCTGACCGCAACGGGCCGTCACGTGATCGTGATCGGCGGCGGCGATACCGGCTCCGATTGCGTCGGCACGTCCAATCGCCACGGGGCAGCGTCGATCGTCCAGTTCGAGCTGCTGCCGCAGCCACCGGAAACCGAGAACAAGCCGCTGGTATGGCCGTACTGGCCGATCAAGCTGCGCACGTCGTCGTCGCACGAGGAAGGCTGCGAGCGCGACTGGTCGGTGGCGACGAAGCGTTTCGAGGCGGTGGACGGACGCGTCGGCAAGCTCGTCGCCGCGCGGGTCGAATGGCAGCGTATGGACGACGGCGCGATGCGGATGGTCGAGGTGCCCGGCAGCGAGTTCGAGCTCAAGGCGGACCTCGTGCTCCTCGCGATGGGTTTCACCGGGCCCGGCGATACCAATCTCGTCGAGCAGTTTCGCGTCGAGCGCGACGGTCGCAGCAACGTCATGGCCAGCACCGACGACTATCGCACCAGCGTACCAAAGGTCTTCGCGGCCGGCGACGTGCGCCGTGGCCAGTCGCTCGTCGTCTGGGCGATTCGCGAGGGTCGCCAATGCGCGCAGTCGATCGACACGTTCCTGATGGGCGCGTCCTCGTTGCCGCGCTGACGGCACCGGTGCACGCGCGATCCCGCGCAGTGCATCCGCGTCACCGCGCACCTTCGCAGGCCACACCACCGATGCAGGACGAAACGAACGTCGTGACGCCGATCGTCACGCTCGACATCGTGAACTGGCGGCCCGAACTTTCGGCTGCCGACACGGAGCGCTACGCGCGGGCGCTCGAAGCCGGCGGCGTCATCGTGCTGCCACGACTTGCATTCGACGTTCGCGACGGCGAGCGGCGGTTCCTGG
This sequence comes from Betaproteobacteria bacterium, assembly GCA_039933815.1. Lineage (GTDB taxonomy): Bacteria > Pseudomonadota > Gammaproteobacteria > Burkholderiales > Casimicrobiaceae > VBCG01. The sequence continues at coordinate 2,973 of JBDTNI010000111.1, read as the reverse complement.
ATGTTCGCTGGTCCGACGGTCGCGCGAAGAACATCAGCGTCGACGGAGGCGACATCAAGGGCGCGCGAGGCACCTCCGACGAACTGCGCGCGCTGGCGGCGATGGTGAGCCGGTTCGCAGCGGATGCGACTGCGCTCGTCGGCGCGATGTTTCCGCGTTACGCAACGCACCTGACGCGCGCGCGCACCAGCTACCGGCCGCATGGCGCGTCGGGTCGCGCCGTCTCGTGGCGCAAGGACGATACCCGGCTTCACGTGGATGCGTTCCCGTCGCGGCCCAATGGCGGTGAGCGCATCCTGCGCGTGTTCTGCAACGTCAACCCGCGCGGTGAGGATCGCGTGTGGCGCGTCGGTGAGACCTTCGAGGTGATGGCGCGCCGGCTGCTGCCTCGCGTGCGCCCGGTGCTCGCCGGCGAAGCGGCGCTGCTGTTCGCACTGCGCGTGACGAAGGGAGTGCGCAGCGAATACGATCACCTGATGCTGGGCCTGCACGATCACGCGAAGCGTGACGTCGATTATCAGCGCACGTCGGCGCAGCGCGAGGTGCGCTTCGCGCCGGGTACAACGTGGATCTGCTATTCGGATCAGGTGATGCACGCGGCGTCGTCGGGCCAGTTCATGCTCGAGCAGACGACGCATCTGCCGCTGTCGGCGATGTATGAGCCCGCCCGTTCGCCGCTCGCGGTGCTCGAGCGCATCGCCGGGCATACGCTCGTGCAGCGCGCGACGGTAGCCGCGTGAGCAGGCTGCGCAACGACACGTTGCTGCGCGCGCTGCGCCGCGAGCCGACGCCGCACGTTCCGGTCTGGCTGATGCGGCAGGCGGGACGGTACCTGCCCGAATACGCGGCGCTTCGTGCACGCGCCGGCAGTTTCATGGCGCTGGCGACGACCCCGTCGCTTGCCACCGAGGTCACGCTGCAACCGCTCGCCCGCTTCGCGCTCGACGCGGCGATCCTGTTTTCCGACATCCTCACCGTCCCGGACGCCATGGGGCTCGGCCTTTCGTTCGCCGAGGGAGAAGGTCCCCGCTTCGCTCGCACCACCGCCGACGAGCGATCGATCCGCGCGCTCGCGGCGCCCGACCTCGAGCGTCTGCGTTACGTGTTCGACGCCGTCGCGCAGATCAAGCGCGCGCTCGACGGGAGCGTGCCGCTCATCGGGTTCGCCGGCAGCCCGTTCACGCTGGCGTGCTACATGATCGAGGGCCGGGGCAGTTCCGACTTCGCATCGGTGCGGCGAATGGCCTATGCACGGCCCGACCTGCTCGAGCGCGTCGTCGCCGTCAATGTCGACGCCGTCGCGGCCTACCTCGCGCAGCAGATCGAATCCGGCGTCGATGCCGTGATGCTGTTCGACACCTGGGGAGGATTGCTGCCCGCCGCCCTGTACCGCCGTTTCTCGCTCGAACCGATGCAGGCGGTGCTGGCCCGTCTGCCGAAAAGCTGTCCGACGATTCTCTTCACGAAGAACGGTGGCCAGGCGCTTTCGTTGCTGAGCGCCTCCGGCGCGTCGTGCATCGGTCTCGACTGGACCGTCGACTTGCGGGCCGCCCGCACCCGCTACGGGGAGCGCGTGGCGTTCCAGGGAAACCTGGACCCCATCGCCCTGCTGACCGATCCCGCGACGGTCGAGCGGACCGCCAGGGCCGTCGTGGAGGCGGCCGGGCCGGCCCCGGGCTTCGTCTTCAACCTCGGGCACGGCATTCTGCCCGCAACGCCGCCCGACCACGTCGCAGCACTCGTCGACGCGGTCCATGCGGCGACTGCGCTACGCTCGAGCGACGTCGCCGGATTGCGGTGAGCGCGAAGCGCGGGTGCCGCTACTCAGCCGGTTTTGCTCAAAAAGCTTGCATCTTCCGGCCAGTTATGCACACGGATCGGCCATTGGTCCTACGCGGGCACGTGCGTCGCTGAACTGCGGTGTCGGATCATACAAGTACCTCATTTGCAATTGTTTTCGCGTCGGCGTCACCGGATTGCAACATTCGAGCCACGTACATCCCATTCACACGGCATGCCACGGCGTGCAGTTACGCACACAATTATCCACAGGCTCGTTGGAAAACTTTACTTGAAGTATTTGGAATTAGTCTGTTGCCTCTGGATATTCATGCTCAACATTAAGTTGGGGTGCGTTGGGTGTCGAGTGCAACGGGCAGGCTCCGCCCGCTGGGCAACCTGACGTGGCCGTAGCGCGGGTCGCACTGCCGGTTGCCGCCGCAAGCCCGTTCGACTACTGGATCCCCGACGGACTCGACGTGGCCGCCGGCGATGTCGTCCGCGTTCGGCTCGGCGGCCGTTCGCTGGCAGGTGTCGTCGCGTCGGTCGAGGCGTCTTCGCCGTTCATCGACCGCCTGCACCCGATCGAGTCGGTGGTCGATGTGCAGCGGCTGCCCGCAGAAATCCTGGACCTCGTTGCGTTTGCCGGCGCGTACTACCAGGCGTCGCCCGGGATGGTGTTTTCGCTGGCGATACCTCCGCTGCGCAAGGGGCGCGCACCCCGTGGTGCCGATGCGCAGATGGTGGCACCCGACGGCGCTCGCGCCCGTCATCAATTGAATCCGTCGCAGGCGCAAGCCGTCGACGCGATCGTCGCGTCGCGCGGCGCGTTCTCACCCATGCTCTTGTTCGGCGTCACGGGCAGCGGCAAGACCGAGGTGTATCTGGCCGCCGCGGAGTCGATGCTCGCCGCGGACCGGCAGGTGCTGATCCTCGTCCCCGAAATCAATCTGACGCCGCAGTTCGAGGCGCGCGTTCAAGCAACCTTTCCCGGCATACCGACTTCGACGCTGCACAGCGGGCTTGCGTCCGGCGCGCGGCGACGCAGCTGGGACGCGGCGGCGAACGGCGCGTCGGGCATCGTGCTCGCGACGCGCCTCGGCGTGTTCACGCCGCTGCCGAGGCTCGGTCTCATCGTCGTCGACGAGGAGCACGACGCCTCGTACAAGCAGCAGGACGGCGTGCGCTACCACG
>JBDTNI010000110.1:0-6728 GCA_039933815.1 Betaproteobacteria bacterium | reverse complement strand
CCGCTGCTACACTCGGCGCATGACTGAAATCGCGTGGATCGGCGCGATCGGGGCCTTTGTCCTGCTGGCCGCGCTCGTGGCGCTGTCGGCCATGACGCTGATCCGCGTGATGGGGCTTGCGCGCGAGCGCGACGTCGCCGGCCGCGATGCGGCCGAAGTGCGCGGCCAGCTGGAAGCGGTCGCGCGCGGAATCGCCGATCGCGAACGTGACGTGCGGCAGGATCTAGCGATCGCGCGCAACGAGTCCGCCGGCGCCGGCATCGCGCTGCGGCAGGAGCTCGGCGAGGTGATGGCGCGGTTCGCCGAAACGAACGCGCAGCTGCATGCGACGGCATCGCGCGCGCAGGCAGGCGAGCTGAAGGCGTTCGGCGAGCGCCTGGCGCAGGTGGCGGCGGCGTCCGAAGCGCGGCTCGAAACCATGCGCCGCACGCTCGAGCAGCGCCTCGACCTTCTGCGCGCCGACAATGCGCAGAAGCTCGAACAGATGCGTGCCACCGTCGACGAGAAGTTGCAGGCGACGCTCGAGCAGCGACTGGGCGAGTCGTTCAAGCAGGTGTCCGAGCGGCTCGAGCAGGTCCATCGCGGACTCGGCGAGATGCAGTCGCTCGCCACCGGCGTTGGCGACCTCAAGCGCGTACTCACGAACGTCAAGTCGCGCGGAACCTGGGGCGAGGTGCAGCTCGGCGCGCTGCTCGCCGATCTGCTTCATCCGGGCCAGTATGCGCAGAATGTCGCGACGCGCCCCGGTTCGAAGGAGCGCGTCGAGTTCGCCATCCGCTTTCCCGGCCGTGGAGACGACGGCGTGCCGTGCTGGCTCCCGATCGACGCGAAGTTTCCGCTCGACGACTGGCAGCGGCTGCAGGAGGCGATCGAGCGGGCGGACGCGGGTGCCGTCGACGCCAGCCGCCGCGCACTGGAGCAGTTCTTCAAGGTGCAGGCGCGCGTCATCCGCGACAAGTACGTCGAATCGCCGCACACCACGGATTTCGCGATCCTGTTCGTGCCGACAGAAGGGCTGTTCGCCGAAGCAATGTCGCGGCCGGGTCTCGCCGACACGTTGCAGCGCGAGTTCCGCGTGACGCTGGCGGGTCCGACCAACCTCGCGGCGATGCTTAACAGCCTGCAGCTTGGGTTCCGGACGCTGGCGATCGAGGCTCGATCCACCGAGGTGTGGCGCGTGCTGGGTGCCGTCAAGACCGAGTTCGGACGCTTCGGCGCGCTGTTGGCCAAGACAAAGGACAAGCTGGACCAGGTCGGACGCACGCTCGACGACGCCAGCCGCAAGAGCACCACGATCGCGCGCAAGCTCCGCGACGTCGAGGCGCTGCCGGAGGATGAATCCGATCGCCTGCTGGCGAGCGACGTCACGCGACTCGTCGACCTCGACGACGACGATGCGGATGCCCCGACGCCGGTCGCGCCGCCGCACTGAGCGCGCCTCATCCAAGAGTCGGGGTTTCCGTGTTCGACGCGCTTCGGCGGTTTCGGGAACGGCGGACGTTGCAGCGTGCGGCGATCCCGGACGGCTTGTGGCAGGACGCCTGCGACGCGTTGCCGTTTCTGGAGCGTTACCGTGACGACGAGCTCGCTCGCCTGCGCGATCTCGTCGTGCTGTTCCTCGATGCGAAGAGCATCGTCGGCGCGCGGGGGCATCGCGTCACGCCGCGGCAGCGGACGATCATCGCCATCCAGGCCTGCGTGCTCGTCCTCGAACTCGGTCTCGGACTGTATGCCGGCTTCGAAACGGTAGTCGTCTATCCGGGCGAGTTCATCGCAACCGGCGAGTACGAGGATGAATACGGTGTCGTGCACCAGCGCAACGACGCGCTCGCGGGTGAGGCGATGGAACGGGGACCCGTGGTCCTTTCCTGGCCCGACGTCGAAGCGTCCGCCGACTGGCAGTCGTCGCAGATGAACCTCGTGATTCACGAGTTCGCGCACAAGATCGACATGCATGACGGCGACGCGAACGGCTGCCCGCCGTTGGCCGACGAACCGTCGCGCCGCGACTGGCAGCGCGTGATGCAGCGCGCCTACGACGATTTCCGTGCGCGAGTCGACGCAGGGGAGGACACGACGATCGACCCCTACGCGGCCGAGCATCCCGGCGAGTTCTTCGCCGTGCTGTCGGAAGTGTTCTTCGCCGACCCGGGATTGCTTCGCGCCGAATATGACGACGTCTACGCGGCGTTCGCGGACTTCTACCGGCAGGATCCGGCAGCGCGGCTGAACTGAAGCGCGCGGGCGCTCGCGCCGGCGGCGGTCAGGACGGCAGCGGCGCCGGCATCGGATACAGCACGTCGAGCGCGATCGAACCGCCGGTCGGCTGCACGAGCCGCACGTGACGCCGCTCGAGCTCGCGGGCGTGCCGGACGCCGCAACTGTGCGCGATCATGTCGATTTCCTTGTTCATGTTCATCGCGTAATTCGCGACCCGCACGTACTTTTCATCGACGACGAGTCCGCGCTGCAACCGGGGATTGTGCGTCGTCACGCCGGTGGGACACGTATTCGTGTGGCAGCGCAGCGCCTGGATGCAGCCGAGCGCAAACATGTAGCCACGCGCGGTATTGACGAAATCGGCGCCGCACGCGAGCGCCCAGGCCGCGCGCGCGGACGTCACGAGCTTGCCCGAGGCGACGACGCTGATCCGTTCCTTCAACCCGGCGGCGACGAGCGCGTCGATGACTCGCGGCAGCGCCTCGTCGATCGACAGCCCGACGTGATCCGCAAGCGCCTGCGGCGCGGCGCCGCTGCCGCCTTCGCCGCCGTCGATGACAAGAAAGTCGGGCGCCGCGCCAAGGCCGCGCGCGAGCACGCGCTCGCACAGGTCGTTGGCGAACCAGCGCCCGCCGATTGCCGTCTTGACGCCCACCGGCTTGCGCGTGATGTCGCGAACGCGGGCGATCGCATCGAGTAACTCATCCATCGTGGCGATGTCGGTGTGGCGATTCGGACTGATCGAATCCTTTCCGGCCGGGATGCCGCGAATCGCCGCGATCAGCGGCGTCACCTTCATGCCCGGCAAAAGACCGCCCTTGCCCGGTTTCGCGCCCTGCGAAAGCTTGATCTCGAATGCGCGCACCGTTTCGTGCGCGGCGATCTCGCGCAGCTTGGCCGGATCGAGGTTGCCGTCCGCGTCGCGCACCCCGTACTTCGCAGTGCCGATCTGCATGATCACGTCGCAGTTGCCCTCGAGATGGAACGGCGAGAGTCCGCCTTCTCCGGTGTCGAGCCAGCAGCCCGCTTCCTTCGCGCCACGCGACAGCGCGCGCACGGCCGGCTCCGAAATCGCACCGAAGCTCATGCCGCTGATGTTGACGATCGAATTGGCGGTGAACGGATGGTCGCAGTGGCCGTCGCCGATGATTCGCGGCGGCGCCGGCAGGCGTTCCGATTCGAGCACGGGGAACGGCGCGTTGACGAAGATCAGCGCGCCCGGCGCGTGCAGGTCGTACGTCGACCCGAAGCCGATCGTGCCGCCTTCATCCTTCGCCAGCCGGTAGACCCAGCCGCGTGTCGCGCGGTCGAAGGGCATCTCCTCGCGGTCGTTGGCGAAGAAATACTGGCGGAAATATTCACCGAGCTTCTCGAACCAGTAGCGGAAATGTCCGACGAGCGGGTAGTTGCGCAGCACCGTGTGCTGTTTTTGCGTCACGTCGCGGATGAAGAGCACGACGATCGTGGCGAACAGCACCATCGCCATCAGCGCACCGATCCCGATCTTGACGACGTCCATCGTGTTGTCCATGTTTGCCCTCGCCTGCGTTGGCTCGAGGAAGCTCCGGCGCCAACGTGAGCGCGCCCGGATGTTACCGATCTATTCTGGCGTATTCTGGCGCCCGGTCAATCGATGCGGGCGGGTGGACGATGCGGTTAACGCTGGTGGGATCGCGCTACTTCGGCGCACTGGTATTCGACGCGCTGGTGAAGGACGGCGTCGAGATCGCTCAGGTGGTCGCGCCGGCCGCGGACGACAGGCTCGCGCTGGCCGGCGCTGCACGCGGCATCCCGGTCCACCTTCTCGAGAATCCAAAAGTCGTCCCCGGGGCCGCGATTCCCGACGGCACGGACCTGATCGTCGCCGCGCACACGCATGCGCGCATCAGCGACGAGGCACTCGCGCGCTCGCGGCTGCGCGGGGTCGGCTATCACCCTTCGCTGTTGCCGCGCCACCGTGGAATCGCGGCCGTCGAGTGGACGATCATCGCCGGCGATCCGATCGCCGGCGGTTCGGTGTATCACCTGGCGGATGGATGGGATGCGGGCGCGATCGCGGCGCAGGATTGGTGTTTCGTCGGCAAGGGCGAGACCGCGCGCGAATTGTGGGAACGCGCGCTGGCGCCGATGGGCCTCGCGCTCTTGAAGCGCGTCGTGCGGCACGCTGCCGCGCACGGTGCGCTTCCGGCCACCGCGCAGGACGAGCGCTTCGCCACCAGGGCGCCGATGATTCGGCGAACGGTCTCGCTGACCGAGGAAGGCCGCGCCGCGGCGACGTCGTTGATCGTCACCGCGATCGGCACGGACCGTCCGGGCATCGTGAGCCTGCTGTCGGAGCGCGCACAAGGCTTCGGCGCAAACTGGGCGGGAAGCCGGATGACGAATCTCGCCGGGCAGTTCGCGGGCATCGTGCATTTCGACGTTCCCGCGCAGAACGCCGAACCGCTCGCGCAGGCGATGCGGAGTCTCGAGGCGTCGGGGCTGCGGGTCGTGATCGAGAAAGTCGAATCGCCGCCGGCGCCCGCCGGACGCCGCCTCGTCAAACTCGTGCTCACGGGGCTCGATCGGGCCGGCATTGTCCGCGATATCTCGCACCGCCTCGCCGACATCGGCGTCAGCATCGACGACCTGCACACGGAAATCGTCGACGACGGCACGTCCGGCGCACATCTTTTCAACATGAAGGCGCTGCTCGTCGTCCCGGAAGCGCTGCCCCCGCAGACGCTGCGTCACGCGCTCGGAGCGCTGGCAAGCGAGATGACGATCGACATCGGTCTCGGCGGCGGCGAATCCGACTGACGTCAGGACAGCGCGCGATCGAGGATGAGCGGCGCCCGCGTGACGTCGGGCAGCGTGCCGAACGCCGCGCCGCCGAACGTATCGTCGTCGAACCGCGACGCGCAGTAGGCGTCGGCCACGGCGGGCGGCGCGCACTCGATCATCTGCGCGCCGGACACGGTCAGCGCGATCGCCTGCGCAACGCGTCGCGCCGGCGCTTCGTCGTGTGCCGCGTCGCGCAGCAGCGAGCCAAGCCGCCCGACAGCGTCGTCGTAGCGACGGTTCGCGCCCCGCGCGTCGGCGAGTCGGTCCAGCAACGCAACGGCCGCCTCCGGCTCTCGCCGCAGCGCGCGCCTGATATCCAGACAAACGACGTTGCCCGAACCTTCCCAGATCGAGTTGACGGGCGCCTCACGGTAGAGGCGCGGCAGGACGTTCTCCTCGACGTAGCCGTTGCCGCCGAGCACTTCCATTGCCTCGGCGGTGGCCATGACGGCGCGTTTGCATACCCAGTACTTGGCCGCTGGCGCGACGAGGCGGGCCACGGCGCGCTGCGCGTCGTTCGCGTCGGATTCTCCGGCGCGTGCGAGCATCATCGCGAGTTGCAACGACGCCTCGCTTTCGAGCGCGAGGTCGGCCAGCACGTTTGCCATCAGCGGATGCAGGACGAGCGCGCGGCCGAACGTCACGCGGGACCGCGCGTGATGCAGCGCCGCGGTCAGCGCGGCGCGGATCGTTCCTGCGCTTGCAACAACGCAGTCGAGGCGCGTGTGCTGCACCATCTCCAGGATTGTCGCGATTCCGCGGCCCGGCGCGCCGACGGGCCACGCGAGCGCACCGTCGAACTCGACCTCGGCCGACGCATTGCTGCGGTTGCCAAGCTTGTCCTTCAGCCGGTTGACGCGGATGTTGTTGCGCCTGCCGTCGGGCACGATGCGCGGCATCAGGAAGCACGAGAGGCCCCCGTCGGTCTGCGCGAGGATGAGATGCGCGTCGGACTGCGGTGCGGAGAAAAACCACTTGTGGCCGGTGATGCGCCATGCGCCACCGGCGTCGGGCGCCGCCCGCGTGAGGTTGGCGCGAACGTCGGAGCCGCCCTGCCGCTCGGTCATGCCCATGCCGAGCAGTGCCGACCGTTTCTGCGCAACGGGAAGCGAACGCGGATCGTAGCGGTCGTCGAAGATGCGTGAGAGCCACGTCTCGGCTTCGTGCGGGGCGTGCCGGCGCAGCACGGGCACGCTCGCATACGTCATCGTCAGCGGACATTGCGTGCCGTTCTCGACCTGCGCGTGCAGATAGCAACTCGCCGCGCGCGCCGCCTCGGCGGCCGGCTGCGGCGAGCGCCATGCGGAGCAATGCTCGCCGCGGGCCATCGCGAGCTGCATCAGTGCGTCCCACGCCGGATGGAACGTGATGTCGTCGATGCGCGTGCCGGAGCGGTCGTACGTGCGCAATTCGGGCGCGTGGGCGTTGGCCGCATCGGCCAGCGCGTACGTCTGTGCCGCGCCCAGCGTCGCACCCCATGACGACAGCGCTTCGCGCGCCCACATGGCGCGTCCGTGCGCGACGGCCTCGCGCAGCGCGACGTCGAGGTCGAACAGGTTGACGTCGGCGAACGGCGACGGCTGATTCGGGAACGGCGTTGCGCTCACGCGCCGATGGTACGCCGGCCGAGCCGGCCGGCCGATCAGCGCGCGGCGGGCGGCCGCTGCGCGGACTTCGGCCGGAAC
>JBDTNI010000109.1:0-6730 GCA_039933815.1 Betaproteobacteria bacterium | reverse complement strand
TGCCGCGCACCGGGCCGTCGAGGCGCTGCAGGTTGCAGTTGACGACGAAGATCAGATTGTCGAGCGACTCGCGCGACGCCATGCCGATCGCGCCCATCGACTCGGGCTCGTCCATCTCGCCGTCGCCGCAGAAGCACCACACCTTGCGGGCGCCGGTGTCGGCGAGGCCGCGATCGCGGAGATACTTCATGAACCGCGCCTGGTAGATCGCCATCAGCGGGCCGAGGCCCATCGACACCGTCGGGAATTGCCAGAAATCCGGCATCAGCCATGGGTGCGGGTACGACGAGATCCCGCGGCCGTCGACCTCCTGCCGGAAGTTGTCGAGCTGCTCCTCCGTCAGTCGCCCGAGCAGGAACGCCCGCGAATAAACGCCCGGCGACGAATGTCCCTGGATGAACACGAGATCGCCGCCGTGCTGGTCGGATACGCCGTGCCAGAAATGGTTGAAGCCCACGTCGTACAGCGTCGCCGCCGAGGCATAGCTCGCGATGTGGCCGCCGACGTTCGTATGCTTGTTGGCGCGCACGACCATTGCCATCGCGTTCCAGCGCGCGATCGAGCGGATCCGGTGCTCCAGGTTCTGGTCGCCGGGAATGCGTACCTGCTGCTCGACGGGAATCGTGTTGATGTACGCGGTGTTCGCCGAGAACGGCAGGTACGCGCCGGAGCGGCGCGCACGGTCGATCAGCTGCTCGATCAGAAAATGCGCGCGATCGGGTCCTTCGGCCCCCAGGACGCCGTCGAGCGCGTCCAGCCATTCACGCGTTTCCTGTGGATCGATATCGGGGATGCGGTCCATCGTCGACTCCGGTGCGCGGTTTCGGGTCATTGTATGCGGTTTGCCACCGCGCCTTTCCGCCCCCGCAAGAGCGCGAGCGCGGCGGTCACGCTGAGCGCCGCGAACGCTGCGAAACCTGCCCGGTAGCCGCCCGTCACCGACGACAGCAGTGCGAACGATGGCGGCCCGATGACCACGCCGGCGAAGGTGACGAAGCTCGACGCGCCGGTCACCTTGCCCGCCATCCCGGGTTGGGCGAGCCGCGCGACCTCGGAGAGCTGCACGCCGTTCCAGCCGATGGCCGTGGCGCCGAACACCAGCGCGAGCGCGACGACGGCCGCCGTCGGCCACGCGGATGTCGCAAGCGCCAGCGCGACGCCGCACGCGCCCGACAGCGCGCCGATGACGATGAGCACGCGCCGCGGCGGCATCATCCGGTCCGCCACGTACCCCCAACCGATGCGCCCGGCGACGCCGCCCAGCGTCGCGGCGGTCAGCGCGAACCCCGCCGACACCAGCGTCCACTGCAGCGTTTCGGTCAGGTAGGTGACGAGAAAGGTCGTCAGCGCTACCTGCGTGGCCGAATACGCGAGCGACACGAGCGCCAGTTCGAGCAGTGCGCGGCGCTGACCGACCAGCGCGAGCGGCGCGAAGATCGCGGCGATCGAAAAGTGTCCGCGCCCGGCCCGGTCGACGTCGAGCGCTGCGCGGACCGATTGGGCGCCGGCCAGCACGAACAGTCCTGCAAAGGCGACGATGACGAAGGCCAGCCGCCAACCCGTTGCCAGCGTCAGCACGGGCAGCAATGCACCCGCGAGCGCGACGCCGGCGGGCACGCCGGTCTGCTTGATCGAGAACGTCAGCGCCAGCCGCGACGGCGGCGCCGTGCGCTGCAGCAGGTGCGACGACGCGGGCGTGATCGGGCCGTAGCCGATGCCGATGACGAGTGCAGCGACGACGAGCAGCAGTGGCGCGGCGGCGGGTGTGCCCGACGCGGCCAGCACGCCGACCGCCGCCAGCATGACGCAGGCCTGCGACACGCGGATCGAGCCGAAGCGCTCGATAAAGCTGCCAGACGCGAGGCTCGCGACCATCGCGCCGGCGTAAACGATCCCGACGAACACGCCGACCCAGCGCGTGCCGATGCCGAACTCGCGGGCGATCTCGGGCGCGAGTACAGCGGCGGCCGCCGTCGCGAACGACACGTACATTTGGAGGGCGAGCGTCGCGGCGAGCGCGGCGGTGGCGGTTCGCGCCGGCGTCACGGCGATGCGGGTGCGGTGTGCGCGATCGGCACCGGCCCGGCGCCGCGGCGGGCGTGCATCAGGCGGCGTCCGACCCGGCGTCCACGACGCGCGTTTCGGTGACGACGACGTCGACGGCGATGTCGTGGGGCGCAGCGGGCACGTCATCGACCATCTGCAGGTCGAACGCGCCCGCCACGCGCGTGGTCACGCGCGTCAGCAGTGGCAGCAGCCGGTCGTAATAGCCGCCACCGTAGCCGAGACGGCATCCGCGACGGTCGAACGCCACGCCCGGCACGAGGACCCATTCGATCGCGTCGACCGCGACCGTCTCGCACGTCCCGACGGGCTCGGGAATCCCGCGATAGCCCGCCTCGATATCGCGCTCGAGGTTGCGTATGCGGAACGGGCGCAGCATTCGCGCCACCGCGTCCACCCGCGGAATGGCGACCGTCCTGCCCTCTGCGAGCGCGCGCGCTGCGACCAGTCGTGCGTCCCACTCGCTGCGGAACGGAAGGGTCAGCATCACGACGCCGGCGGAGCGGTAGTGCGGCAGCGCGACGATCCGCGCGGCGATCGCATCCGAAGCCGCGGTACGTCGCGTTGCATCCTGGGCATCGCGCCGCGCGATCACTGCGTCGCGCAGTGCGCGCTTGCGTTCGCGGAGCGACACGGTCGGACGCGCGTCCGGTCAGGCCGCCGGACGGCCGAGCGTCCGCTCGACGGTCGCAGCGACGCCGAGGAGGTCGGAGTCCGCGCCGCCGGCCGCCATCAGCTGCAAGCCGACCGGCAGCGTGGCGTGCGACGCCAGATGCTGGATCGGCAGCGAGATACCGCAGAAGCCGAACAGGTTGCCGGGCCGCGTCAGGCGCAGCGTGTCGCGGCTCCAGGCGGCGGCGGCGACGGGATCTTCGTGGCCTTCGGCCAGGGCCGCGGTGCGGGGCACCGTGGGCGTGAGCAAGGCGTCGACACCGGCAATCGCGTCACGCGCCGCGCGGGCGGTCGCCTCGAAACGCGCCCGCATGCGGAGGAACGCCTCGGCCGTCAGCGTCAACCCGGGCGCGATGCGAGCGGCGACGACCGGATCCATCCGTTCGAGGTTGGCCGTGACGCGCTCGCGGCCGAGCCACGCGACGAGTTCGGCGGACAGGAATGCGCCGAAGGCGCCGTCGAGGTCGTCGAGCGGCGGCAGCGTCACGGTTTGCAGCCGAGCGCCGGCAGCGCTCAAGCGGCGCCGCGCGAGGTCGACGGCGTCGGCGACAGCCGGTTCGAGGTTGTCGAAGAAATACGCATCCGGCACGCCAAGCACGAGCGTATCAACCGGACGCTCGCGCGAGGGTCTGTTGCCCGACAATGCGTGCCAAACCAGCGCAAGGTCGTCGACGCCGTGACCGAACCAGCCGGGGCTGTCGAACGTCGGCGACAGCGGAAACACGCCTTCCATCGACAGGCGGCCCGCGGTCGTCTTGAAGCCCGCTACGCCGCAGAGCGCAGCCGGCTGGCGAACCGACCCCCCGGTGTCGGTGCCGAGTGCGACAGCACACAGGCCCGCCGCGACGGCGACCGCGGACCCCGCTGACGATCCGCCCGGCATCCGGTGCGACGTCCGGTCGCAGGGATTGCGCGGGGTCGGGTGCGTCGGGTTGAACGTGCCGAACGCGAATTCGGTCGTCCTGGTCTTGCCGAGCACGACCGCGCCGCCGCGCTTCAGCGCGGCGACGATCGGCCCCTGCGCCGGCACCCGGTCGGCGATGTCCACGCGCGATCCCGCAGTCATCGGCAGGCCGTCGGCCGCATAGAGGTCCTTGAGCGCCACCGGGACGCCCATCAGCGGCCCGAGATCGGACCGCGACGCCAGCATCAGGTCTGCCGCGCGCGCGGCCGCGAGCGCGGCGGCATCGTCCTGCGCGGTGAACGCGTCGAGCGTCGCGTCGTCGCGAATCCGCGCGAGGCACGCGCGGACGGCGTCCTCGGCGGTGAAAGCGCCGTCGCGAAGTCCGTCGGCGTACGCGCGGATCGACCGAAGCGCGGCCACGATCGCCGGCGCGGCGGGTGTCGGTGGGTTGTTCAAGATGTCTCCGGAGGTTGATGACGCGTGGGAGCGTCCGCGCGCCACCTATAATGCGTCGGTCCCGTGCAGGATGCCATGATGAACCACGCCCACCAAATCTATCGCGCGCGCCGCGACGCGATTCTGCAGTCGATGCGAGCGCGGGGCAGCGGCCTCGCTCTCGTGCCGACGGCGCCCGAGGTCCCGCGCAACCGCGACTCGCTCTACGCGTACCGGCACGACAGCTATTTCTACTATCTGTCGGGCTTCGCCGAGCCGGAGGCGGTCATCGCGCTCAGCGCCGGTGACGACGGCGATCGCCACGTGCTGTTCTGCCGCGAGCGCAACGAGGAGCGCGAGATCTGGGACGGCTTCCGCTACGGCCCCGACGCTGCTCGCGAGATCTTCGGATTCGACGAGGCGTACCCGATTTCCGCGCTGCGCGAGCGCCTGCCCGGAATGGCATCGGACCGCCGCGCTCTGTACACGCCGCTCGGCCTGTTTCGCACGTGGGATCGCGAGGTGAGCGACCTGTTGAACGACGTGCGCGGTCGCGCGCGCACGGGTGTCGCCGCGCCCGAGGAGGTCGTCGACGTTCGCGCGGCACTGGATTCGATGCGGCTCGTCAAGGATGCGCACGAGATAGCGCTGATGCGGCGCGCCTGCGCGATCTCGTCCGGCGCCCACCGGCGCGCAATGGCTACCGCGAAGCCCGGCGGCTTCGAGTACCAGGTCGAGGCGGAACTGATGCACGCATTTCTGCGCGACGGCGCGCAGGCGGTTGCGTACAGCTCCATCGTCGCGTCCGGACCGAACGCCTGCGTGCTCCACTATCGCGACAACAACCGGCAGATGAACGACGGCGACCTGCTGCTGATCGACGCGGGCTGCGAATATCAGGGCTACGCGTCCGACATCACGCGAACGTTTCCCGTCAACGGCCGCTTCGGCGGTGCGCAGAAGGCGATCTACGAGCTGGTGCTGGCCGCGCAGCACGCGTGCCTCGACGCCGTGCGTCCCGGCGTCCCGTTTCACGACTATCACCGTGCGGCGGAGCGGGTGCTGGCGCAGGGCTTTATCGATCTCGGGCTGTGCCACGGCACGCTCGACGCGGTGCTCGAAAGCGGCAGTTACCGGCAGTTCTACATGCATCGCGCCGGTCACTGGCTTGGCATGGACGTGCATGACGCGGGTGCGTACCAGCGGGACGGCGAATCGGTGCGGCTCGCGCCCGGCATGGTGCTGACCGTGGAGCCCGGCGCTTACATCCGGCCGGCGGACAACGTTGCCGAGGCCTACTGGAACATCGGCGTGCGGATCGAGGACGACGTGCTGGTGACGGCCGAAGGCATCGACAACCTCACGGCCGCCGCGCCGAAATCCATCGACGACGTCGAAGCCGCCTGCGCGTGATGACGCACGACGTCGCCGTCGTCGGCGCGGGTCCGGTCGGCGCGACGCTGGCGCTGGCGCTGCGCGAGACCGGTCTCGATCTCGTCGTCCTCGATGGCCGCTCGGCGGGCGCTCCGGCGCGCGATCGCGCGCTCGCGCTGTCCCACGGCGCGCGGCTGATCCTCGAACGACTCGGCGTGTGGACCGCGCTTGGGGCGGTCGACGGTGCGGCGACGCCGATCGCCGCAATCGACATCTCGCAGGCGCGGGGCTTCGGCTCGGTGCGCCTCGACGCGCGCGAGCAGGGGTTGCCCGCACTTGGCTATGTCGTCTCGTACCGCGCGCTGCAGCACGCACTGGACGACGGTTTGACGGACGCGCGAATCGGCGTTCGTTTCGAATGCGCGGCGCGTTCGGTCAGCGGCCGACCCGGCGCCGCGGTGATCGACATCGGCGAGGCGAACCACGCGACGTTGCGAACGCGGCTCGCCGTGGTCGCCGATGGCGCCGCGTCGGCGGTGCAGGGCATTGCGCGCCAGCGCCACGACTATGGGCAGGTTGCGGTCGTCGCCGAGGTGACGATGGATCGTGCGCACGGCGGTGTCGCCTTCGAGCGCTTCACGAGCGCAGGCCCGATTGCGCTGTTGCCGCAGCGCGACGGCTACACGCTGGTGTGGACCCAGGCGCCGGCTGCCGCCGCCGCCACGATGGCGATGCCCGATGCGGATTTCGTTGCATCGCTGGCGACGCATTTCGGAAGTCGCGTCACCGGCTTCACGGGGGTCCGCGAGCGCCGTTCGTTTCCGTTGTCACTCGAAATCGCACGCACGACGACGACCGAGCGCGTCGTCGTGATCGGCAATGCCGCGCAGGCGCTGCATCCGATCGCGGGGCAGGGCTTCAACCTCGGGTTGCGCGATGCATTCGAACTCGCGTCGGTCATCATCGACACTCCGCGCAGCGCGCTCGGTACGGCCGCGATGCTCGAACGGTATCGGGCCGGACGCGAATTCGATCGACGTGCGGGCATCGCCTTCACCCATGGACTCGTCCACCTCTTCGGTACGGATCGATCCTGGCTGCGGATCCCCCGGGGCGCGGGCATGCTGCTGCTCGACGCGCTGCCGTTCGCGAAGCGCGCGTTTACGCGAGCCATGCTGTTCGGCCTGCGCTGACGGTCCCCTTCCCATCGTCCTACGCGCGGTCCCGGAATGATCCGGCAGCAGTGATCGCTCGCCGTCGGCACAATGCCATCGTGTTGTG
>JBDTNI010000108.1:0-6765 GCA_039933815.1 Betaproteobacteria bacterium | reverse complement strand
CTGCGCGGCGAGTCGATGCAGGACGTCATCTTCAACGGTGCCGGCGAGCGCAAGCCCGTCGGTCGCGCGGCGGTCGAGCTCTTCTTCGACAACAGCCTCGGTCGCATCGGTGGGCAATGGGGCCAATATGCCGAGTTGTCCATCAAGCGGATGCTGACGCGGGACGGCGATTCGACGTACTACATCAACAACATCCCCGTGCGGCGTCGCGATATCCACGACCTGTTCCTGGGCACCGGCCTCGGCCCGCGCGCCTACGCGATCATCGAGCAGGGGATGATTTCCCGCGTCATCGAGGCGAAGCCCGAGGAACTGCGGATCTTTCTCGAGGAAGCGGCAGGCGTGTCGAAGTACAAGGAACGCCGCCGCGAAACGGAAGGCAGGCTGTCGGACACCCGTGAACACCTGCTGCGCGTCGACGACATCCGGCTCGAACTCGGCAACCAGCTGGCGCGGCTCGACGAGCAGGCCAAGGTCGCCGCGCAATACCGGGAGCTCGAGGACCGGCACCGAAACGCACAGCACCTCTCGTGGCACGCGAAGGCGCAGGACGCCGTACGGGCGAGGGAGCGGTGCACGGCCGACATCGTCGCGCTGACGTTGTCGCTCGAAAGCCTGCAGGCGGACGTGCGGCAGGCGGAGAACCGCGTCGTGACGTTGCGGGATCAACATTTCGCCGCGGGGGACGCGCTCCACGACCGGCAGGCGGCGTTCTACACGGCCAATGCCGAAGTGACGCGGCTCGAGCAGCAGCTCGCGTTCGCGCGCGAGAACGAGACCCGCATCGTGGAGCAGGTGGCTCACCTGGCCGAGGCAGTCGCTGCGCTGGCGGGACGCCAGCAGGCCCTCGACAGTGAACAGGCCGCCGCCGACCAGAGTCTCGAAGCGGCGCTGGCGGAGTCCGAACGCGCGTCGGCTGACGAGGCGCGTGCGCTGGGCGAGCACCCGGCGCACGAGGCGGCCGTTGCCGAGTGCGTTCGCGCGTTCAACGATATCGCGCAGCGCATCGGGCTGACCGAACAGGGTTTGCGTGTATCGGAGGCGCGCCGCGAGAGCACGACGCAGGTGCTTGCCGGAATCGCCGGTCGCCAGGCGCGGCTCGCGGTGGAACTCGCGAGTATCGCCGCGCCCGCCACCGACCCGTTGCTCGCCGTGCAGGAGCAGCTTGAGGAGGAGAAAGCCGACCTCGCCGAGCGGCAGGGCCGGCAACTCGCGCTGCAGGCCGACGTCCAGGCGCTTCAGGATCGCCAGCGCGGGGCTGCAGGGGCGTGGCAGGACGCGAGCAAGCGTCTTGCAGATCTCGCCGCCCGGGCCGATGCGCTGGCCGCGCTGCAGGCGAAGATCGGCCATGGTGACGAAATCGATGGCTGGCTCGCGGCGCGCGGTCTCGCCGACGCGCGGCGGCTCTGGCAGGTCCTCGACATCGAGCCCGGCTGGGAGGACGCGCTGGAAGCCGTGCTGCGCGAGCGCCTCAATGCGCTGCGCGTTGGCCGGCTCGACGATGCGCTTGCGTGGGTCGGCGACGGCAGCGCACCGCCGGGGCGAATCGCCGCCTATTCCCCGAGCGACATTGCGCATCACGCCGTCGGTGGCGACGCGCTTTTCGACAAGGTTCGCGTCGTCGAGCCGGCCGTCGCGGACGTGGTTGCCGACGGCCTGCAGGGCGTGCGATGCCGGCCTGACCTCGCGTCGGCGATGGCTGATCGAGCCGCTCTTGCGAGCGGCGAAGCATTCGTCACACCCGAAGGGCACTGCGTCAGTGCGCACGGTGTGATGTTCTTCGCGCCGGACAGCGGGTTGCACGGCGTCATCGCGCGCCAACGCGAGCTGACTGAGCTCGCCGGTGGCATCGCGACCGCCACCGAGGCCAATGGCGCGGCGCGTGGCGCCCTCGACGCCGCCGAGACCGAGTTGCAGGAGCGGCAGGCAGCGTGGCATCGCGAAAGCCTCGCGCTCGCGTCGCAGCAGCGTCGCTGCCACGATCTCGAGCTCGAGGTCGTGCAGCTGCGGCAGTCCGCCGACGCCGCCAATCGGCGACGCAATCAGATTGCGCTGGAAAGCGGCGATCTCGACATTCAGCACGCCGAGGGCAGCCGGCAGCATGCTGCGATCGCCGCGGAAATCGCCGACCTGCAGTCGAGTCTGCACGACGAATTCGCACTGCGCGACAGCGCCCGTCATGCGCGCAACGAGTCGGAGGTCGCACTGGCGCGAAGCCGCGAACGCGTGCGCGCCGGCGAGCGTGCCGCGCAGGAAGCCGGCTATGCGGCGCGTAGCTGCCGCGACCGGCTCGCCGAGATTGCGCGACGCCGCGAAGCGCTCGCCGCGCAGGTCACGGAGCAGCGGGGCCTTCTCGCGCAACTGACGAGCGAACAGGCATCGGTGGACTGGACGCCGGTCGAGGAGGCGCTGCAGCGCCAGCTGGCCGGGCGCGCCGCCGCCGAGCAGGCCCTCGCGGACGCGCGCACGCGCCAGGACGCGCTGACCGCCGACGTGCGCGCGGCCGACGAGGCGCGGATGACAGCGGAGCAGAAGCTCGATCCCGCCCGCGTGCGGATCCAGGACACGCAACTGAAGGAACAGGCCGCGCGGCTCGCTGAACAGCAGTTCGCCGACCAGCTCGCGGAGGCCAAGGCGGACTTGTCGGCGCTGCCCGAGGCGCTGAAGACGTGGGGCAGCGCTCGCACGCTGCCCGCCGAAATCGAACGTCTCGCGCAGGCGATTGCAGAACTCGGCCCGGTCAACCTCGCGGCGCTCGACGAACTGACGCAAGCCGGCGACCGGAAGGCATACCTCGATCGGCAGGCAGCGGACCTGACCGAGGCGATGACGACGCTCGAAACCGCGATCCGTCAGATCGATCGCGAATCGCGCGAGCTCCTGCAGCAGACGTTCGACACCGTCAACGAGAACTTCGCCCAGCTGTTCCCCACGCTTTTCGGCGGCGGGCAGGCCAAGCTGGTGCTGACGGGCGAGGAAATACTCGATTCGGGCGTCCAGGTCGTCGCGCACCCGCCCGGGAAGCGCAACACGTCGATCCATCAGTTGTCGGGGGGCGAGAAGGCGCTTACGGCGATCTCGCTGGTGTTTGCGCTGTTCAGGCTCAACCCGGCGCCGTTCTGCCTGCTCGACGAGGTCGATGCGCCGCTCGACGAGCCGAATACGCATCGCTTTTGCAAGATGGTGCAGGACATGTCGACCGAGTCGCAATTCCTGTTCATCTCGCACAACAAGATCACCATGGAAATGGCCAACCAGCTCATCGGCATCACGATGCCCGACCCAGGCGTGTCGCGGGTCGTCACCGTCGACATCGCGGAGGCGCTCGAGCTCGCGACGGACGCCGCGCTCGCGACGTAGGATTCGCGGATGAGACCCGGAACGCTATACTCGATCATGCCGACGACACACGGCGAAGGTCCGCACGACCTTCGCATGCACGCTCCGTTACGCACGCCGTCGCCAGGGGTCCCGACATGAGCGCGCTGCAGCTCGGCCTGATCATCGCCGGCGTCCTGCTCGGCATCGGCGTCATCGTCTACAACCATTGGCAGGAACGGCGCCTGCGCGCACCGGCCTCGCGCACCGCCGATGCCGACGCGCGCGCGGCGAAAGGGGCGCAGCGTGTCGAGCCGACGTTCGGTACCCGCGGTCCGGACGGCTTGCGCAGCCCGGGCGACGCCGCGGCGTTTCGCGTCGACAACACGCCGGACGACGCATTCGTGCCGCCTGTCGACGTCATCGAGCCGTCGCCGGGCGCGGCCGGCGCCGACGCGCCGCGCGCCGATGCAGCGGTCGTTCGCAACGTGGCTCCGGTCACCGGGCGGTCGGCGGTGACGCCGTCTTCCGCACGTGCGGCCGAGGGCGTGCGCGCCGCAGCGGCGCCCGATCACGAGATCGAATGCCTGATCCCGCTGTCGCCGGCGGCCCCGTTGGGCGTCGCGGCGATCGGGCCGGGACTCAACGCGCGGGTCGGCAAGACGTTTCGCTGGTATGGGCGAAACGACGCCCGTTCCGACTGGCAGTTGCTGACGCCGACGACGCCGGGGCTCTTTGCCGAGATCGTCGCGTCGCTGCTGCTGGCCGATCGCAACGGCCCGGCATCGCGCGGACAACTCGATACGTTCGTGCGGCACGTTGCGAACGTCGCGCCGACGTTGCCGGCGTCGTTCGTGCCGCCCGACGTCGCGGCGGAGCAGGCGCGCGCGGAAGCGCTCGACCGGCTGCGCGCCGAGCTCGACGTGCAGATCGGCATTACCGTGCAGAAGGCGGACCCGGGTTCGATCGCCGGCACGCGGCTGCGCGGCGTTGCCGAGGCCGCCGGTTTTCGCCTCGCGCCGGGCGGGCGTTTCGAACTCGCGCACGAGGAGACGGGCGCCGTGGTCTACACGCTGCAGAACCTGCGCCCGGATCCGTTCACCGCCGAGTCGTTGCGACTTACGGCGACGAACGGCGTCGTGCTGCTGCTCGACGTCGCGCGCACGGCGGAACCGTTGCGGACGTTCGACCAGATGAAGCTCGTGGCGAAACGGATGGCGATAACGCTGGGTGCCGAACTCGTCGACGACAACCATCGTCCTCTCGATGATGCCGCATTCGCGCTGATCCGCGAACAGGTCGACGGCGCCGCCGAGGCGTTGCGCTCCGTCCACATCGAGCCGGGCAGCCCTCGCGCACTGGCGCTGTTCAGCGCCTAGCGCCGGGGACAGGTCCTCTCCGGCGCGCGGTGTCCGCGGCCAAGACCCCGCCGCCGGTGCCGGCGTCGATTGTCGAGCGGGCCGCGGTGCTCCGCCGAGCGCTCGCCGCGCACAACCACGCGTATTACGTGCTGGACGATCCGGCGGTTTCGGACGCCGAGTACGATGCGCTGTACCGCGAGCTCGAGGTCGTCGAGCGCGAGCACCCGTCGCTCGTCACCCCCGATTCGCCGACCCAGCGTGTCGGCGGCGCGCCGCTCGACGCGTTCGCGGCGGTCCGCCACGCGGTGCCGATGCTGTCGATCCGCACGGAAACCAACACGACCGCCGACGGCGCGCTCCAGTTCGACGCACGCATGCGGCGGGACATCGGCCTTGGCGTCGATGCGCCGCCGGTCGAGTACATCGCGGAGCTGAAGTTCGACGGACTCGCCGTCAACCTCCGGTACGAAAAGGGCCGCCTGGTCGTCGCCGCCACGCGCGGCGACGGCAGCGTCGGTGAAGACGTCACGCGCAACATCCTGACCATTCGTACCATTCCCGCCGAGCTCGCGAGGCGTCGGCCCCCGGCCGTGCTGGAGGTCCGCGGCGAGGTCTACATGGCGCGCGACGACTTCGCCGCGCTGAACGCGCGCCAGGAAGCTGCCCGGTTGCGAACCTTCATCAATCCGCGCAACACGGCGGCCGGCGCCGTGCGCCAGCTCGATCCCGCGATGACAGCGCAGCGTCCGCTCAGTTTTTTCGCCTACGGCGTCGGCGAGACGCGCGGATTCGATTTCCCCGCCACGCACGCGGGGCTGCTCGACGCATTGCTCGCGCTGGGCTTCCCCGTCGACGCGCACCGCCGGGTCGCGTCGGGTGCGGACGAACTCGCCGCCTTCTATGCGGAGGTCGGCGAAATCCGGGCGGCGCTGCCGTTCGACATCGACGGCGTCGTCTACAAAGTCAACAGCCTCGCGTTGCAGCGCGAGCTGGGGTTCGTGACCCGCGAGCCGCGCTGGGCCGTTGCGCACAAGTTTCCGGCCGAGGAGATGCCCACCGAGCTGCTCGACATCGGCGTGCAGGTCGGGCGCACCGGCGCGATCACGCCGATCGCGCGGCTGGCGGGCGTGTTCGTCGGTGGCGTGACCGTGACGAGCGCGACACTGCACAACGAGGACGAGGTGCGGCGCAAGGACGTGCGGATCGGCGACACCGTCGTGGTCCGGCGCGCGGGCGACGTGATTCCCGAAGTGGTCCGCGTGCTCCTCGAGCGCCGGCCGGCCGACGCGCGCGAATTCGTGATGCCGACCCACTGCCCGCAATGCGGATCTGCCGTCGTCCGGCTGGCGGACGAGGCCATCGCACGCTGTACCGGCGGTCTGATCTGCCCGGCACAGCGCAAGCAGGCGCTGCGGCATTTCGCGAGCCGCCACGCGCTGGATATCGAAGGGCTCGGCGTCAAGCTCGTCGATCAGCTCGTCGACGCCGACAAGGTCCGCACCGCGGCGGACATCTACGCGCTGACCGCCGAGGTTCTTGCGGGTCTCGAGCGGATGGCCGACCGCAGCGCCGCCATCGTCGTCGCGGCGATCGACCGGAGCCGCAAGACGACGCTCGCGCGGTTCGTCTACGCGCTCGGCATCCGGCACGTGGGCGAAGCGACGGCGCGCGATCTCGCCGCGCACTTCGGCAGCCTGCGACCGCTGATGGATGCCGACGTCGGCGCGCTGCTCGATGTGACGGACGTCGGGCCGGTGCTCGCCGAGGCGATCCATGATTTTTTCAGCGAACCGCACAATCGCGAGGTCATCGACGCCCTGCGCGCCGCCGGGGTCCGCTGGGACGAGGCGCCGCCGCGCCGCGCCGCGACAGGACCGCTGACCGGACGGACTTTCGTGCTGACGGGAACGTTGCCGACGATGACGCGCGACGAGGCGCAGGCCCTGCTCGCGTCCGCCGGCGCGACGGTCACGGGCAGCGTGACGAAAAAGACCGACTACGTGGTCGCAGGGAAGGATGCCGGGAGCAAACTCTCGAAAGCGCAGGCGCTCGGAATCAGCATCATCGACGAGGCGGCACTGCGCGA
>JBDTNI010000107.1:0-6768 GCA_039933815.1 Betaproteobacteria bacterium | reverse complement strand
ACAACATCAACAAGCTGATCAAGCGCGACAACGTCGACGTCGTCGTCGGCACCGTCCACTCGGGTGTGGTCATGGCGATGGCCAAGGTCGCGAAGGACACGAACACGCTGCTGGTCATCCCCAACGCCGGCGCTCGCGCAGTCACCGGGCCGATGTGCGCACCGAACATTTTCCGTAGCTCTTTCTCCAACTGGCAGCCCGGATTCGCGATGGGCAAGGTGGCGGGGGAGCTTGGCGCCAAGAAGGTCGCGACGATCACCTGGAAGTACGCCGCCGGCGAAGAATCGGTGCAGGGCTTCAAGGACGGCATCGCAGCGTCGGGCGGACAGGTGGTCAAGGATTTGACGTTGCCGTTCCCGAACGTCGAGTTCCAGGCGCTGCTGACCGAGATCGCGGCGACCAAGCCCGACGCGGTGTACGCGTTTTTCGCCGGCGGCGGTGCCGTCAAGTTCGTCAAGGACTACGCGGCGGCGGGCCTGTCGAAGTCGATCCCGCTTTACGGACCGGGCTTCCTGACCGACGGCACGCTCGAGGCGCAGGGCGAGGCGGCGCAGGGCTTGCTGACGACGCTGCACTATGCCGACGGACTCGACGTGCCGAAGGACAAGACGTTCCGCGCCGAGTACAACAAGGCGTACAAGGCCGCTCCCGATGTCTACGCGGTTCAGGGCTACGACGCGGCACAGCTGCTCGCGGCGGGTCTCAACGCGGTCAAGGGCGACCTCAGCAAGCGTGACGGCATCGTCGCGGCAATGGAATCGGCGCGTATCGACAGCCCGCGCGGCACGTTCACGCTGTCGAAGGCACACGACCCGGTGCAGGACATCTATCTGCGCAAGGTGGTCGGCAATCAGAACAAGTTCGAAGGCGTCGCCGTCAAGGCGCTCGCCGAGCCGTCGCCCGACTGCAAGATGTAGTGAAGTGCGGCGCAAAGTTTCGCGACCGGCGGTCGCACGCTACTTTGCGCCGTTAGAATCTCCGCCACCGGCTCGGGGCGGCCCTTCGCCGGCGTCGCGATAAGGTCCCCGGTCCGCTCGCGGTCGCGAAGCGGACGCGGATTCACGGCATCGTTCTCCCGTCCGGACGCGCGCGAATGGACTTTGCGGTCTTTCTGGTCCAGTGCCTCAACGCCCTGCAGTACGGGCTGCTGCTGTTCCTCGTCGCCAGCGGGCTGACGCTGATCTTCGGCATTCTCGGCGTCATCAATCTGGCGCACGGCAGCTTCTACATGATCGGCGCGTACCTCGCGTACGCGCTCGCGCCCTGGACCGCGGCGCACATCGGCGGCGGTTTCTTCACGGCGCTGGCGCTCGGGCTCGCCATGTCGATCGCGTTCGGCTACGCGCTCGAATGGGGCTTTGTCAGCTACCTCTACCAGCGCGAACACCTGCAGCAGGTGCTGATGACGTACGGACTCATTCTCGTGTTCGAGGAACTGCGCAGCCTCATCGCCGGCGACGAAGTGCACGGTGTGGCCGCCCCGGGATGGCTCGCCGGCAGCGTGCCGCTCGGTGACCTCATGACCTATCCGGTCTACCGCCTGTTCATGTCGGCTGTCTGCCTGATGGTCGCCGGCGGGCTCTACGTCGTGATCGCCCGCACGCGCATCGGAATGGCCATTCGCGCCGGTGCGTCGAATCGCGAGATGATCCAGTCGCTCGGCGTCGACATCCGCCTGCTCTATCGCATCGTGTTCGCCGCCGGCGTCGCGCTGGCCGTGTTTGCCGGAATGCTCGCCGCGCCGGTATCGTCCGTATACCCCGGCATGGGCAACCAGGTGCTGATCATTTCGTTCGTCGTCGTCGTCATCGGCGGCATCGGATCGATCCGCGGCGCGCTCGTCGCGTCGCTGCTCGTCGGCCTCGTCGACACGTTCGGCAAGGTCCTGATGCCGCAGGCCGCGGGAATCCTCGTCTACGTGATGATGGCGGCGATCCTGCTGTGGCGGCCCGAAGGATTGTTCCGTGCGGGCTGACGCGAGCGCCGGGCGCGTGCGTCGCGCGATTCCGCTGGCGGCCGCCTTGCTGCTGCTCGCGCTCTTTCCGGCGTTTGGCGGACGGTTCTACGTGGACCTGATGGTCACGACGATGATCTTCGGCATCTTCGCGCTGTCGCTCGAACTCCTGGTCGGCCATACGGGACTCGTCTCGTTCGGCCACGCAGCGTTTTTCGGCATCGCCGCCTATGCGACGACGTTGCTGGCGCCGGCGTCGGACCCGGCGTCGATCGCGTGGCTTCTGCCCGCGGTCATCGCGATCACGACGCTCGCCGCGCTCGCGATCGGCGCACTGTCGCTGCGCACGCGCGGCATCTACTTCATCATGGTCACGCTCGCGTTCGCGCAGATGTCGTATTTCGTCTTTCACGACATGCCGTTCGCCGGCGGCAGCGACGGTCGCTACCTGAACGTAAAGCCGGTGCTGGCGCTGGGCCCGTGGACGCTTCTCGACCTCGGACGCCCGCTTGCGTTTTACTACGCGACGCTCGGGGCGCTGGTGTTCGTCTTCCTGCTGCTGGCCGGCGTCGAGCGCTCGCGCTTCGGGCACGCACTCGCGGGCATCCGGGCGAACGAGCAGCGGATGCGGGCGGCGGGCTTCTCGACCTACCCTTACAAGCTCGCTGCATTCGCGTTCGCCGGCGCGCTCGCCGCGGTCGCGGGTTTTCTCTACGCGGTCAAGGACGGCTTCGTCAACCCGGAGATTCTCGCCTGGCACCAGTCTGGCACCGTGCTGTTGATGCTGATCCTCGGCGGCATCGGCAGCCTGCGCGGCGCGCTCGTCGGCGCCTTCGCGTTCATCGTGTTGAAGGAACTGTTCCAGTCCGAGGCGTTGTTCGGCTCTTTTGCCGCCCACTGGCAACTGCCGCTCGGCCTGACGATCATCGCGTGCGTGGCGCTGATGCCGAACGGCATCACCGGTCTGCCGGACCAGTTGCGCGCACGGCGCGCGCCGTTGCCCCATGCAGCGTAACCTCCTGCTGGCCGCAACGGACGTCACCCGCCGGTTCGGCGGCCTGACCGCCGTCGACCGCGTGTCGCTCGCCCTGTTCCTCGGCGAGGTCCACGCCGTCATCGGCACCAACGGTGCGGGCAAGTCCACCCTCGTCAACGTACTCGCCGGCGAACTGCCCGCATCGTCGGGACGCGTCGAACTCAAGGGCCGCGACGTCACCCGCTGGGCACAGCCCCGCCGCGCCCGTTCCGGCATCGGGCGCAGCTACCAGCGGACAACGATCTTTCCGCGCGCGACGGTGTTCGAGAATTGCCGGCTGACCGCGCAGGCACACCATCAGCGACCGTGGGACTGGTGGAACGCCGCGGCGCGCTGCCACGAGAGTTCCCGCCTCGCGCATCGCGCGATCGAGCAGGCGGGACTGTCGGCGCAGACCACGCGCGTCGCCGGAACACTGTCGCACGGACAGAAGCGGCAGCTGGAGATCGCGATGTGCCTCGCCACCGAGCCGAACGTGCTTCTGCTCGACGAGCCGCTCGCCGGCATGGGTGCGGAGGAGACCGAACGGATGCTGGCGCTGCTGTCGGCGCTGAGGCCGGGCCACGCGATCCTGCTGGTCGAGCACGACATGGACGCCGTTTTCAGGATCGCCGACCGCATCACCGTGATGGTCAACGGCGCCGTCATCGCGTCGGGTGAGCCCGATCACATCCGCGCCAACGCGGACGTGCAGACCGCGTACCTCGGCGACATCGACGCGCCCGTGGCCGCAGCCGGCGCTTGGTGATGGGGCTCGCGGGTCTTCGCTCGGGAAGCACCGGCGCCCCGCACGAGCTTCCGACGGGTGCCGTGTTCGAGGCAAGTGGATTGCACGCGCACTACGGCCAGAGCCACGCGCTGCGCGGCGTGTCGCTGTCGATCGGCGCCGGCGAGTGCATCGGCTTGCTCGGCCGCAACGGCATGGGGAAGACCACGCTGATCCGGACGATGCTCGGCCTGACGCCGGCTTCGGGCGGGCAGGTACTCGTGCACGGACGCGACTGCACCCGCGATGCACCCCACCGCATTGCGCGGCTTGGGATCGCCTACGTTCCCGAAGGACGCGGGGTATTCCCGACGCTCAGCGTCCGCGAGAACCTCGTGCTTGCCGCGCAGGCGCCGCGCAACGCGCGCGCGACATGGGATCTCGAGCGGGTGCTCGACACGTTCCCGCGCCTGCGGGAACGCCTGAAGTCGGGGGGCGACCGCCTGTCCGGGGGCGAGCAGCAGATGCTGGCCATCGGCCGGGCGCTGATGATGAACCCCGACGTGCTGGTCCTCGATGAAGCAACCGAAGGTCTTGCACCCCTTGTGGTTCGCGATATCTGGCGGATCATCGGCGAGATCCGCCAAAGCGGGATCGCGTCGCTGCTCGTCGATCGCAACTACCGCCTCGTGCTCGCCAACACCGACCGGGCGCTGATCCTCGAGAAGGGCATCGTCGTGATGGAAGGCTGGTCGGCCTCGCTCGCGCAGCAGCACGACGTGCTCGCGCGGCACCTCGGCGTTTGACCGCCGCCGACACGACGTCCGGATGAACGCGTGGGCAAGGTCGAGTGCGGCCGAAGCGGTCACGCGCTGATGGTGCTCGACGGCGAGACGCGCGTCATCGCGATCATCGGCGATCCGATCGCGCAGGTTAAATCACCGGGTGGCGTCACCGCGGCGCTCGCGGCGCGCGGCCGCAACGCGGTGGTCATTCCGGTGCACGTGAGCGTGCCCGACGTCGACACGTTCGTTCGCGGTTTTTCTTGCGCGCGTAACGGCGACGGCATCCTCGTGACGGTACCCCACAAGTTTGCCGCGTACCGCCACTGCACGACGGCGACGCCGCGTGCTCACCTGCTCGGCGCCGTCAATGTGATGCGGAGAAACGCCGACGGGTCGTGGCACGGCGACCAGCTCGACGGTGCGGGCTTTGTCGACGGCGTGCGCGCGGCCGGCGGCGAGCCGTCGGGACGCCGGGCGCTGATGGCGGGCGCCGGCGGCGCCGGGTCGGCGATCGCGCTGGCGCTGCTCGACGCCGGTGTCTCGGCGATGGCGATCCACGACGATGATCCGCGGCGCCGCGACGCGCTCGTCGAGAAACTGCGCGACGCTCACGGCGAGCGCGCCGCGGTCGGGTCGGTGGATCCGACCGGCTTTTCGCTCGTCGTCAATGCGACACCGGCCGGCATGCGCGCCGCCGACCCGCTGCCGTTCGACATCGGCAAGCTCGCGGCCGACATGTTCGTCGGCGACGTGATCACCAGGCCTGCCGTGACGCCGCTGATCGCCGCCGCACGCGCCTCAGGTTGCATGACGCAGGTCGGCGGGGGCATGTTCGACGCCGTCTCGAAACTGCTCGTCGACTTCCTGCTCGCATCGCCGGCTCATCCCGGCGACGGACGTTGACCCCGTGCGGGCTGCTCGTCGCGGGGGCGGGCGCCGCGGAACTTGCGGCAGTCACGGCGGCGAGCCCCGGGTTGCAGGCTTGAGCGACAGCGCATGCGCATACAACGCATCGCGCGACAATCCCGTCATGCCCGCGACGACGCGCGCCGCCCGTGCCGGCGGAAGTTCCGCCAGCAATGCCGTCAACCATGCGAGCGCGTCGGGCGACAGTTCGCCGTCCCGCGTCTCCGGCGGCGGTGCGTCAACCACGAGCACGAATTCGCCGCGACTTCGATGAACGTCGCCGCCGAGCCACTCGACGGCTCCGGCGAGCGGCATGCGCGCGATGGTTTCAAACTGCTTGGTCATCTCGCGCGCAACCGTCAGCATGCGCCGGCCGTCGAACGCGTGCGCCAACACGGCCAGGGTCTCGGCGATCCGGTGCGGCGCCTCGTAGAAAACCAACGCCGTCGGCAGCGCTCCCAGCGTGCCGAGCAACTCGTTGCGCGCCTTCTGCTGCAACGGCAGGAAACCGACGAACGTGAATCGCTCGGCCGCAAGCCCCGCGCACGACACGGCGGCCGCCACTGCGCTCGGGCCGGGGATCGGGACCACTCGCACACCCGCCGCGAGCGCGGCGTCGACAAGACGCGCGCCGGGGTCGCTGATGGCCGGCGTCCCGGCGTCGGTGACCAGCGCCGCGCTGTGTCCATCCGCGAGCTGGCCGAGTGTGCGGTCGATCTCGCGGCGTTCGTTGTGACGATGCAGCGATCGGGAGCGCGTCGTTATCGCGTAGCGGGCGAAGAGCGCGGACGTCACGCGCGTA
The DNA here is from genome assembly GCA_039933815.1 of Betaproteobacteria bacterium. Classification (GTDB taxonomy): domain Bacteria; phylum Pseudomonadota; class Gammaproteobacteria; order Burkholderiales; family Casimicrobiaceae; genus VBCG01. Next base: position 579 of record JBDTNI010000107.1, on the reverse strand, counting down.
TCTTCGGCGAGTACGACGTCGGCGGAGCGCAGGATATCCAGCGCGCGCAGCGTCACGTCGCGAAGATTCCCGATGGGCGTCGCCACCACATATAATGTTCCTGCTTCGGCGCGAAACGCCGGCGCCGAATCCTCGTCCGCAATGCCCGTTTCCGCCATGCGTGCCCCGCTCCGCTTTGAACCGACGACGTCGCGCCTTGCGCGGCGCGCCCTGTGGATCGTGGCGTCCGTCGTGTTCGCCGCGGTCGCATTGTCCTGCTCGACGGTCCGCCCGGCAACGCGCGGCGCGGTCGTTCGCTCGCTGGATCCCGACGACGCACCCCGCGGAGTGCTGTCCGCGAGACCCTACGTCGCGCCGCCGATGGTGCAGGACGCGCAGGCCGACGTCGTCGTGACGCCGGTGCTGCCGCCGGACGCGAGTGCGCTGCCGCCCGAATCGGCGGCGCCCGCCGCCGCCGCGTCCGCGTCGCCCGACGACGCGGACGCGCTGCCGCCGCCGGCGACGTCGACGCAGATCGCGCTCATTCTGCCGCTGGGTGTGCCTGCCTACGAGCGCGCGTCGGCTGCGGTGCGTGACGGC
>JBDTNI010000106.1:0-6775 GCA_039933815.1 Betaproteobacteria bacterium | reverse complement strand
AAGGTATCACCGTTTCGTGGCGCGGATATCGCCGGCCGGTGCGCGCTCGCCCGCGCCGGCGCCGCGACGATGGCAGAATGACCGGACCCTGATAAGGATCGATGGAGTTGCGATGGCGTCGTCCGTGAACAGCCGCTTCGGCAGCGGCAAGTCGATTGCGCGCGTGGAGGACGAGGCACTGCTTCGCGGTCGCGGACAATTCTCCGACAACCTCGCGGCGCGCGACGAGCTGCACGTCTGCTTCGTCCGCTCGCCGTACCCGCACGCTTCGCTCGACCGTATCGATGTGGCGGGCGCCGCGGGCATGCCGGGCGTCGTCAGCATCCTGACCGGTGCAGACCTGGTGGGCGCCGGCGTCAAGCCGCTGCCCAACTCGGCGGATTTCCGCCGCCACGACGGGGGGGCGACGCTGTCGCCCGAGCACCATGCGCTCGCGTTCGGCACCGTCCGCTTCGTCGGCGAGGCGGTGGCCGCCGTGATCGCGGAGACAGCGTTTGACGCCCGCGACGCGGCCGAGCGCGTCGACGTCGCCTACACGCCGCTCGCGGCGGTCGTCGACGTGGCGGGAGCCACCGCGCCGGGCGCGCCGACGGTGGTCGCGGGGGCGCCGGACAACATCGCGTGCGAGATTCGTCACGGCGATGCCACCGCGGCCGCGGCGGCGTTCGTGCGCGCGGCGCACGTCGTCGGCCTCGATCTCGTCAACCAGCGCGTCGCCGCGTGCGCGATGGAGCCGCGCTCGACGAGCGCGACGTTCGATGCGGCGACCGACCGACTGACACTGCGGGTGAGTTGCCAGACCCCGACGGGGCTTCGCGACGAACTGTGCGATGCGGTGCTCGGGATCCCGAAGGCGAGCGTCCGCGTGATCGTCGGTGACGTCGGCGGGGGATTCGGCATGAAGACGAGCCTGTATCCCGAGGACGTCGTCGTGGCGTTTGCGGCACGCGCGCTCCAAAGGCCCGTCCGCTTCACGGCGGATCGGATGGAGGAGTTCCTGTCCGCCAGTCACGGTCGCGATCTCGTGAGCCGCGCGGAACTCGCGCTCGACGCCGAGGGCCGGATTCTCGCGCTGCGTATCGCATCGCACGCCAACGTCGGCGCCTATCCGACGCCTGCAGGCGTGATCATCCAGCTGATGATCGGTCCCTGGGTATCGACGAGCATCTACGACATCGGAGTCATCGATATCGGCATCCGCGCGGTGCTTACGCACACGCTCCCCACGGGACCGTACCGGGGCGCGGGCCGACCGGAGGCGATCTACCTGATCGAACGCCTGATGGATGCCGCTGCGCACGTCGTCGGTGTCGGCCGCCTCGAGCTGCGCCGTCGCAACATGATCCGCCCCGAGCAGATGCCTTATACCAATGCAATGGCGAAGACATACGACAGCGGACGGTTTGCGAAGGTGATGGATGCGGCGGTCGCACTCGCCGACTGGCACGGCTTCGCCGCGCGCGAGGCCGCATCGCATCGCCGCGGACGATTGCGCGGGCAGGGAATCGCGACGTTCCTCGAATGGACCGGCGCCGAGGCGTTCGAGGACACGGTCGAAGTATTCGTCAACGGCGACGGCACGATAGAGCTCTTCACCGCAGCGCAGCCGATGGGTCAGAGCCTGGCGACGACGTTCACGCAGGTCGCGGTCGACGTGTTCGGCGTGTCCAGCGATCGCATCCGCGTTTCGTTCGGCGACACGGACCGTGTCACCGGTTTCGGCAGCGCCGGCTCACGATCGCTGTTTGTCGTCGGGTCCGCGGTACGCGTCGCGTCGGAGCGCACGATCGACCACGCCCGGGCGCTCGCGGCAACGGCGCTCGAGGCCGCGCCCGCGGACATCGAATATCGCGACGGCGTGTTCGCGATCGCGGGAACCGACCGGCGGATTGGCCTCTTTGCGCTCGCCGGCGCGCAGGCCGACGCCCGTATCGCGTTGCGCACGGCCAGCAGCGTTCAGGCCGCGAGCTGGCCTAACGGGTGTCACATCTGCGAGCTGGAAATCGATCCCGAAACCGGCGACATCGAGCTCGACCGCTACTGGTCGGTGAACGACGTCGGGCGCGTCGTGAACCCCCGCGTGGTGATCGGGCAGCTCGAAGGCGGCGCGCTGCAGGGAATCGGTCAGGCGCTGTGCGAGCGGTTCGTCTACGACGCCGAGTCGGGCCAGGCGCAAAGCGCAACGTTCATGGACTACGCGCTGCCACGCGCGTCGATGATTCCCGTGTTCGAAATGACGATGGACGAATCGACGCCGTGCCTGACGAACCCGCTCGGCGTGAAGGGCGTGGGCGAGCTCGGAACGATCGGCGCCACGCCGGCGGTGGTCAATGCCGTCGCAGACGCGCTGACCCGCAATGGACGGGCGGATCGCGCGCGACAGCTGCAGATGCCGCTCACCTCCGAAACCATGTGGCGCGCGCTGCAGCGTTGACAGCTGGCGTCGCCACCGGCGGCCAACTCGCCTCACGCCCGAGCAACCGGGAAACCATCGGCAAGGAGCGTATTTTTAACTGAACTTGACGACCTGTTGACCGACATTAGCCGGCGAAGACGACGGTTCAGCGCAGATCGACCAGCCGCTTGAACCCGCCGTAGAACATCCGCGTGCCGTCGAACGGAAGGTCGGCCGGGTCCATCATGCCCTTCATCCGTGGATCTTCCATCACGCGCGCGTTGACGCGGTCCCGCGCCTCACGCGATTCGTACGCGATCCACGAGAAGACGACAATTTCGTCCTCCGTGCGCTGCACGCTCTGCGGAAACGACGTTACTCTGCCCGGCTTTACGTCGTCGGCCCCGCCTTCCCAGTACGCGAGCGCACCGTGCTCCATTCACAGCTTTCCAGCTCGCGCGGCCATGTCCCGGTACGCGTCGAGCCTGGCGCGGGGAACGGGAACGACAAATCCATCGACGTAGTTCGACATTGGAGCCCTCGGCGCCGTGGTAACGTAGGCTTCGATTTCACAAACCGCGGCCGGGTTCCGGCGGAAGTCCGCCGGGGCGTTCGACCGACGCGCCGGCGCTGCCGCCGCCGGCGGCGGTCACTTCGATCGCGAAGGCCACGATGAACGACGAAAAGATCAAGGTGCGCGTGACGAGCAGCGGTCAGACCATCGAGGTGGTCGTGCTGGAGAAGCGGCTCGACGTCATCCAGATCGTGCTGGGCGAGGGCGTGCACAGCGTGCGGTGCGACCTGACGCCGACGCGCACCGGCGCCGCGTACGTCGGCAACGCAAAGGGACGCGAAATTGTGTACGAACGCAGCCGGGAGGACGTGAAGACCGACCTGGCCCGCGCGGCCGGCTTCTGGGATCACCGGCGCTAGCCGGCCGCTGCACCGGCCTCAGGTCGACGACTGCAGGATAACCGGCTGGATCTCGACGGCGCTTGCGCTGTCGCTGAAATACACCCGCCCGTCCTCGATTGTGGCCTGTAGTCGCATCGTGCGACTGGCCATCGCGGCCAGTGCGCGGCTCGCGGTCGAATCGATCTCGATCACACCGAGGGTGCGCTGCGCGGCGAGTCGCGCGCTCACGCCTTGCCACCACAGCGCGGCAGCTCGACCACCGTAGGCGAGCACGCGGACTCCGGCCGCGCGGCCACAGGCACGACGAATGGCGCGCTCGTCGGGCAGCCCGACTTCTATCCAGCGACGGATCGCGCCGGTCAGGTCTCGCTGCCAGAGATCCGGTTCGTCCTCCGCACTGAGGCCGCGTCCGAACGCCAAACCGTCGTCGGCATACAGCGCGAACGCCAGCAGCCGCATCATCATACGTTCGTCGGTTTCCGACGGATGACGCGCAATCGTCAGCTCATGGTCGCGGTAATACCCGCGATCGACATCGCAGACGCCGAGCGTCACCTTGAAGATCGTGGCCTTCAGGGCCATGAGGCGCGGCTGCGCGCGGGCTGGCCGCGCGTGTAATCGACGGCAGAATTCACGCGGATCGTGCGCGTTTCCCCGCCGTGCCACCCGCAGCCGGCCGGCCGCGCGCGTCTCTTGACGAAGTCCGGCCGCGTGGCGCGGCAGCGGCACCCGCCGCGCCTCGTCCTGCGTGCGAACCACCGCGCCGCGGCCCGGCGTTTCGCGCGACGACCGGCTGCGCGCGCGCCGCGGGATCGGGCTCGAAACCCGCAATGACCTGCCGGGGAATCGGCTTCTTCAGGAGCTTCTCGATATCACGCAGGAACGCGTGCTCGTCGACGCAGACGAGCGACACGGCTTCGCCTCCGGCCCCCGCACGGCCCGTGCGGCCGATGCGGTGAACGTAATCTTCCGGCACGTTCGGCAGATCGTAGTTGACGACGTGCGGCAGGTCATCGATGTCGATGCCGCGGGCGGCGATGTCGGTGGCGACCAGTACACGCAGTTCGCCGTCCTTGAACTCGGCGAGTGCCCGCGTGCGGGCGCCCTGGCTCTTGTTGCCGTGAATTGCCATCGCCCTGATGCCGTCATCGTTCAACTGCTCGGCGAGCTTGTTCGCGCCGTGCTTCGTGCGCGTGAAAACAAGCACCTGCCGCCAGTCGTGGCGACCGATCAGATACGAAAGCAGCGCGCGCTTGCGCTCCCGGTCGACCGGATGAACGACCTGACCGATGACGTCGACGGTGGAGTTTCGGGGGGCCACGTCGATCATCGCGGGCCGATGCAGCAGACGCGCAGCGAGATCACGGATGTCGTCGGAAAACGTGGCGGAAAACAGCAGGTTCTGGCGACGTGCCGGCAGCAGCGCCATGACGCGGCGGATGTCGTGAATGAAGCCCATGTCGAGCATCCGGTCGGCTTCGTCCAGAACGAAGATCTCGACGCCGGAAAAATCGACGTTTCGCTGCGAATGGTGATCGAGCAGGCGCCCCGGCGTGGCCACGACGATGTCGACCCCGCGCTTCAAAGCAGTCGTCTGCGGTCCCATGCCGACGCCGCCGATGATGATCGTCGACGACAGCTTAAGATGGCGGCCGTACGTGCGAACCGATGCCTCGACCTGCGCGGCGAGTTCGCGCGTCGGGGTCAGGATCAGCGCGCGCACTGGTCGGCGCGCTCCATGCCGCGTACCGGTGGGTGGCTTCGAAAGATGCTGCAACATCGGGAGCACGAATCCGGCCGTCTTGCCGGTACCGGTTTGCGCGCCTGCGAGCAGGTCGCCACCGGCGAGCACGGCGGGGATGGCCTCGCGCTGGATCGGCGTCGGTGTGTGATAGCCCTGTTCGGCGACGGCGCGTACGAGCGGCTCGGATAGTCCGAGCGATGCGAATGACATGAAGACCTTATTGGAAAATCGACCGGCGTGGCACCGTGGGACGGTGGCCAGTCTTGCCGGACAGGCGGACCGCGCGAGGGCGGGACGATTGAGACTGCGGCCCGGGACTGGAACAGCGCCGCGGGCGTCATCATAGCAGGCCCGAGATCCCGAACGTCAGGGTCGGACGACGCCGACACACTGCGCGGTTACCGGGCGTCCACTATCGTCGTAGCGGATCGACAGCATTTCCGCCTCCGGACCCTCACCCCTTCGAGTGGATAGCGACCAACGCTCAGCTCGTCGCGACAACCGCGACACACATCCGTCCGGCGTTGCCGGATCCGGCCGGCTCCTTCAACCGGGCCGCAATTGCTGGCGCGTCGAGCGCGCCGAGCGGCTCGCGTTTCTCGTCGATGGCGCTGAGTATTTCGGCGCCGTTCGTGCGACGCTCGCGAACGCGCGGCAGTCGATCTTCATCCTCGGCTGGGATATCGACAGCCGGATGCGACTCGTCCCCGAGGGGGCGGGCGACGGACTGCCGGAGCCGCTCGGCGATTTCCTCAACGCGATCGTCACCCGCAACCGCCGGCTGCGCGGCTACGTGCTCTCGTGGGATTTCGCCATGCTCTACGCGATGGAGCGCGAGTGGCTGCCGATCTTCAAGCTCGACGGGCGCACGCACCGGCGACTTTCGTTCAGGCTCGACGATCAGCATCCGGTCGGCGCGTCGCATCACCAGAAGGTCATCGTCGTCGACGATGCGGTGGCTTTCGTCAGCGGCTACGACCTGACGCGCTGTCGCTATGACACGCGAGCATGCGCGCAACGACCCGCGGCGCGTCGATCATTCAGGCACGTCCTACGGACCGTTCCACGACGTGGGCATCGTCGTCGTCGGCGACTGCACACGGGCGCTCGGTGACCTCGCGCGCGAGCGATGGCGACGCGCGACGGGCAAGACGCCGCGTCGGAGCCCGCCGTCGGCGGTGGACGAGGTCTGGCCCTCCGGCGTCGCTTCGGCCGCGATGGACGTGGACGTCGCGATCGCGCGGACCGAGCCGGCATTCGCGGGCCGGGAGGCAGTCGCCGAAGTGCGAATGCTGCACGAGGACGCGATCGCGGCCGCGCGCCGGTTCATCTATGCCGAGAACCAGTATTTCACGTCGCACGCAATCGCCGAGGCGTTCGCGGCGCGGCTTGGGGAAGCGCGGCCCCCCGAAATCGCCGTGGTGTCGCCGTATTCGCAGAGCGGCTGGCTCGAGATCACGACGATGGGCGTGCTGCGCTCGCGAATACACCGCAAGCTGCGCGCCGCCGATCGCGACGGCAAGTATCGGCTGTACTGTCCGATCCTGGGGTGGCAGAAGGCAACCGAAGGGTGTCTCAATGTGCACAGCAAGGTTCTGATCGTCGACGACACGCTGCTGACGGTCGGGTCGTCGAACCTGGCCGACCGGTCGCTTTCGCTCGACACCGAATGCCACCTCGTGATCGAGGCGGGCGGCACCCCGCGGCGGCGCACCCTCATC
>JBDTNI010000105.1:0-6817 GCA_039933815.1 Betaproteobacteria bacterium | reverse complement strand
CGCGGGTGGCGCGACCACTCGCCCGCGCGCGCAGCGCGACGCCGAGCCGTCGTGCCGGCCAACCCGCAGGCCGCCTGGGCGTGGCGGGCGAGGCGAAGCCGAGCCGAGGCCCGAACGGCGCGGCGCCGCGCGAGGGCGGACGGCCGACGCGCAACCCCACGCATGCCGAGCGAGCGCAATGAGGCCGCCGGCGTTAACGGACGCGGAGCGCACGCGGTACGCTGCCGCCGGACTCTCACCGAACGAAAATCCGGCAATCCGCCAATCATTCATTTTTCGCTGTCCACCAGTCCCTTGACGAACCACTTCTGCATGAGCAGCACGACCAGCGCCGGCGGCAGCATCGCGAGCACGGCGGTGGCCATGACGAGGTTCCATTCGGTCGCCGCGTCGCCGCCCGAGATCATTCGCTTGATGCCGATCACCGTCGTGTACATGTCCTCGTCCGTCGTGATCAGGAGCGGCCACAGGTACTGGTTCCAGCCGTAGATGAAAAGGATGACGAACAGCGCGGCGATGTTCGGCCGCGACAGCGGCACGACGACATCCCAGAAAAATCGCATCGGCCCGGCGCCGTCGATGCGCGCCGCCTCGGCGAGCTCGTCGGGTATCGTCAGGAAAAACTGCCGGAACAGGAATGTCGCCGTCGCCGACGCGATCAGCGGCACCGTCAGCCCGGCGTACGTGTTGATCATGTGCAAATCCGAAACGACCTTGTACGTCGGCAGGATCCGTACCTCCACCGGCAGCATCAGCGTCAGGAAGATCATCCAGAACGCGAGCGTGCGCAGCGGAAACCGGAAGTAGACGATCGCGAACGCCGACAGCAGCGAGATCGTGATCTTGCCCACGGCGATCACCAGCGCCGTGATCAGGCTGTTCAGCATCATCCGGCCAACCGGTGCCGACGCCTCGCCCGCGCCGTGGGTCAGGACGGCCGCATAGTTGTCGATCAGGTGCGTGCCGGGCAGAAGCGACATCGGCGCCTGCAGCACCTGCTCGGCCGTCTGGGTCGATGCGATGAACGTCACGTACAGCGGCAGCGCGACGATCGCCACGCCGATCGCGAGCACCGCATGCGACACGAACGACAGCAGCGGGCGGTTCTCGACCATGCCTTCCCGCTGTCGCCGCCGCCACACGTCCGGCAGCAGATTCATCAGGACGAGCCACGGACCGCGGGGCTTCGCGAGCGCCTGCGTCTGCGACAAGGGCACGCGCGTGGACATGTCAGTACTGGACCTTCCGCTCGACGTAGCGGAACTGGACGACCGTCAGCGTGACGACGATCGCCATCAGGATCACCGACTGCGCGGCGGATCCGCCGAGGTCTAGGCCCTTGAATCCGTCGGCATAAACCTTGTACACGAGGATTTCGGTCGCCTTGGCGGGGCCGCCCGACGTCGACGCGTCGATGATGCCGAACGTGTCGAAGAACGCATAGACGATGTTGACCACGAGCAGGAAGAACGTCGTCGGCGACAGCAGCGGGAACACGATCGTCGCGAAGCGCTTGACCGGACCCGCCCCGTCGATCGCGGCTGCCTCGAGCAGCGACTTGGGAATCGACTGGAGCCCCGCGAGGAAGAACAGGAAGTTGTAGCTGATCTGCTTCCAGACGGCCGCGATGACGACCATGATCAGCGCATCGGTGCCGTCGAGCAGCGGGTTCCACGCGATGCCGAACCCCTTCATCCAGTGCGCGAGCACGCCCAGCGTCGGGTTGAACAGGAACAGCCACAGCACCGCGGCGATCGCCGGCGCCACCGCGTACGGCCAGATCAGCAGCGTCTTGTAGAACGTCGCGCCGCGCAGGATGCGGTCGGCGAAAGCGGCGAGCACCAGCGAGACCGAGAGGCCGATCCCCGCGACCAGCAGCGAGAAGATCGCGGTGACCTTGAACGAGGCCAGGTAGTTGGCGTCGTTGAACAGCGTGCGGAAGTTTTCGAACCAGACGAACTCCGTGCTCGAGCCGAACGCGTCCTCGACCAGCAGCGACTGCACGAGCGCCTGGCCCGCGGGCCAGAAGAAGAACACGATCGTGATGACGAGCTGCGGGAATATCAGCGCGTAGGGCAGCCAGCCCGACCGGAACCGAACGCGCTTCTCGCTGGCCATCGCCTGGAGCTTTCCACCGGACTGATTCGACAAGCATCGTGCGGCGCGCCGACCCGTGGCGCGCCGTGCGTGCCCCCCGCGCCGCGGGAGGCACGACGGGGTGCGGCTATTCCTTCGCGGTGCGCGCGAACCTGACGATCAGCTCATTGCCGCGCTTCACGGCCTCGTCGAGCGCTTCCTTCGCCGTCTTCTTCTGCGCCCACACCGACTCGAGCCCCTCGTCGATCACGTCGCGGATCTGGACGAAATTGCCGAGCCGGATGCCGCGCGAGTTGTTCGTGGTCTTGACGATCATCTGCTCGACCGAAACGTCGGTGCCGGGATTCTTTTCGTAGAACCCCGACTTCTTGGTCATGTCGTAGGCGGCCATCGTGATCGGCAGGTAGCCGGTCGCCTCGTGCCATTCCTCCTGGTTCTTCGGCTGCGACAGGAACGTCAGGAACTTGGCGACGCCCTTGTACTCGTCCGGCTTCTTGCCCGCCATTACCCACAGGCTCGCGCCGCCGATGATCGTGTTCTGCGGGGCGCCCGCCACGTCGGCGTAATACGGCAGCGGCGACACGGCGAACTTGAACTTCGCGTTCTGCTTGACGGTGCCGTACGCGGCCGACGAAGTCGTCATCATCGCGCATTCACCGCTGTAGAACTTCGCCTCGGGCTCGTTCTTGCGACCGGCGTAGACGAAGTAGCCCTTCTTGAGCCACTCCTGCATGTTGCCGATGTGCCGCGTCTGCACCGGCCCGTTGAACAGGAGCTTCGGATCGTTGCCGGCGAAGCCGTTCTGCTCGCTCGCGAATGGCACGTTGTGCCACGCGCTGAAGCTTTCGAGCTGCGTCCACGACTGCCAGCCCGTCGTGAACGGGCACGCCACGCCGGCGGCCTTGAGCTTCGCCATGTCGGCAACCACCGCCTGCCAGGTCAGCGGCGCCTGGTTCGGGTCGATGCCGGCCTTCTCGAACGCGTCCTTGTTGTAGTAGAAGACCGTCGTCGACGAATTGAATGGAAACGACAGCATCTGGCCCTTCGTGTTCGTGTAATAGCCCGCGACCGCGGGGATGTAGCTCTTGGGATCGAATTTCTCGCCCGCTTGCGCCATCAATTCGTACACCGGCTTGATCGCGCCCTTCGCGCCCATCATCGTCGCCGTGCCGACGTCGAACACCTGCAGGATGTGCGGCGCATTGCCGGCGCGAAAAGCGGCGATCGCGCCGGCCATCGCTTCCGGATAGCTGCCTTTGAATACCGCGTTGACCTTGTAGTCGCTCTGGCTTTCGTTGAAGCGCTTCGCGAACGCGTTGACGCGCTCGTTGTTGGCGCCTGTCATTGCATGCCACCACTGGATTTCGACGACCGCCTGCGCGGCGGTCGCGCTGCCTGCGAACGCTATTGCAACCGCGATCGACGCCAAACGCCTCATTCGATGAATCATGTCACCTCCGGATGATGGACACGCGGCTTTGGCAGCCGCCTTGCGGGGTGGAATTCTATTGCAATTCGGGGCAGCCGGGGCGGCGCCCCGGATCATCGGAGGCGGTGGCGAAACGCTATAATCCGCCCGCCTTGAAGAAACACAGCCCGCCCATCTGCCGCCTCGCCCGGTCGTGAACCCATCCGTCGCCGCGCCCGTTCCGAACGACGAGGCGGCGCGTCTCGAGGCGCTCGCACGCCTCGACGTCCTCGACAGCCTGCCGGAACCCGAGTTCAACGACGTCGTCGCACTGGCGTCGCAGATCTGCAACACGCCGATCAGCCTGATATCGCTCGTGGCGGGCGACCGCCAATGGTTCAAGGCGCGCATCGGGCTCGACGCCACGCAGACGCCGCGCGACTGGGCGTTCTGCGCGCACGCGATCATGCAGCCCGGCGAGGTGATGATGGTCGAGGATGCCGCGCGCGATGCACGTTTCAGCGGGAACCCGCTCGTCACCGGCGGCCCGCGCATCCGCTTCTACGCCGGCGCGCCGGTCGTGTCCGACGACGGCCATGCCGTGGGCACCGTGTGCGTCATCGACACCGTCGCCCGATCGCTGACCGATGCGCAGTGCGACGCGCTGAGCGCGCTTGCGCGACAGACGAGCGCGCTTTTGCAGGCACGCCGGTTCGGTGCGCTGAAGGCCGCGCAGACCGCGCGTTTGCAGCGCAAGGTCACCGAAGCGCTCACCGACGATGACACGATCTATTCGGGCTTGCGGCATCGGCAGCGCGTCGCGGCGGTCGGTCAGCTCACCAGCGGGATCGCCCACGATTTCAACAACCTTCTGCAGGCGATCAATTCGAGCCTCGAGCTCGTCTCGCAGAAGGCCGACGACGCCGACGCCGTCCGGCGCTGGGCCAAGGGGGGGCTCCAGGCCGTTGCGCGTGGTGCCGACCTGACGGCCCAGCTCCTCACGCTGTCGCGCGACGCCGTGCCGGTGCAGACGCTCGTGGCCATCGACGCGCGTCTGCGGGCGATGGAGGACCTGCTGCGCCGCACGCTCGGGCCGCACATCCAGCTCAGGCTCGATCTGCAGGCGCAGTCGGTGGCGGCCAGTTGCGACGGCACGCAACTGGAGGCAGCGGTCCTCAATCTCGCGATCAATGCACGCGACGCAATGAACGCCGCCGGTCGCCTGCAGCTCACGACGCGCCTCGAAACCAGCGCCGGGGACGATGCGCTGCAGGATGGCCGCTACCTCGTCATCGAGATCGCCGACAACGGTCCCGGCATGCCCGAGACGGTGGTCGATCGCGCGTTCGAACCGTTCTTCACGACCAAGAAGGAAGGCAAGGGCACCGGACTCGGGCTCGCGCAGGTTTCGGGATTCGCCCACAACGCCGGCGGCGTGGCCCGCATCCGCAGCGTGCTGGCGTCCGGCACCACGGTCGCGATCTGGCTCCGCCCGGTGGACCTCGGCCATGCGGCGTCGGTTGACGCGGGCGCCTCCGCACCAGCGCCGACGACGGCCTCGGTCGTGCGGCTGCTGCTCGTCGACGACGATCCGTCCGTCACCGTCACGCTTGGAGCGCTGCTCGGTGCGCACGGGTACGACGTCGTCACCGCCGCCACCGGCGCGCTCGCGCTCCAGGCGATTTACGATCATCGTCCGCGCGTGGTGCTGATCGACTTTGCGATGCCCGGTTTGAACGGCGCGATGCTCGCGCGCTTCATCCACGAGATCGAGCCGGGTCTTCCCGTGCTGTTCATGACAGGCCACGCCGACACCGACGCGATCCAGCCGCAACTCGAACCGGATGCCGTGCTGCTGACGAAGCCGGTGTCGCTCGAAGCGGCGACGGCGGCCATCGAAGCCGCGCTGCGCCGACGGGGCAACTGACGTTTCGACATCGCAGGGCCGCGCGGCGGACGCGGCAGGAAACGCCCTAGTCCGCGTGTCCGGCGACGCCCGCCGCAGGCAGGCGCAACCCCGCGTCGCCGGCGGTGTTGCGCGCGACGCTGCGCCCGGCGAGCAGCGTGTAGGCCGTGGGCACGACGAAGAGCGTCAGCAGCGTGCCGAAGCTCATGCCGCCGACGATCACCCAGCCGATCTGCGTGCGCGATTCCGCACCCGCCCCGTGCGCGAGTGCCAGCGGCAGCGCACCCAGCACCATGGCGCCGGTCGTCATCAGGATGGGACGCAGCCGCAGCGTCGCGGCATCGACCACCGCGTCCATCATCGCCTCGCCCTTCGCGCGGAGCTGGTTCGAGAATTCGACGATCAGGATTCCGTGCTTGGTGATCAGCCCGACCAGCGTGACGAGACCCACCTGGCTGTAGATGTTCAGCGTGCCGCCGGTGAGCCACAGCACGAACAGCGCGCCCGTCATCGACAGCGGCACCGACAGCATGATGACGAACGGGTGGACGAAGCTCTCGAACTGCGCGGCCAGCACGAGATAGATGAACGCGAGCGCCAGCACGAACGTGAAGTAGATCTCCTTGCCGGACTTGCGGAATTCGCGCGACTGGCCATCGAGGTCCGTCTGCGCGGTCACGGGCAGCACCGCTTTTGCCGCGCGATCCATCGCGGCGAGCGCCTCGTCCACTGCGTATCCCGGCGCGAGCGTCGCGGTGACCTTGACCGAGCGCAGCCGGTTGAAGTGGTTGAGCGACTGCGGCGCGACGCCCTCCTTGACGTCGACGAGGTTCGACAGCTGCACCATGCTGCCGTCGCGCGCCCGCACGTAGCTGTCCCGGATGTCGGCGGGTGTCGTCCGGTCCACCGGCGCCACCTGGACGATCACGTCGTATTGCTCGCCCTCCCGCTTGAACCGCGTCACCTGCCGGCCCCCGAGCATCGTCTCCAGCGTGCGCCCCACCGTATCGACCGGGATGCCGATGTCGGACAGCTTGTCGCGGTTGATGCGGACGCGCACCTCCGGCGAGTTGAGGCGCAGGTCGGTCTGCAGGTTCTGCACGCCGGGATACTTGCGCGCCTCGTCGACGAAGCGGTCGACCAGCCGCTGCAGCTCCGTGTAGGGAACCTGCGACATGATGATGTACTCGACAGGCGTCGAGCGGAACGGCTGCCCAAGCGACGGCGGGCTGATCGGGAACGCCAGCGCACCCGGGATGGCTGCGAATTTCGGACGCAGCTCGTCGGCGATCTCGCGCTGTTTCTTCACCCGCTCTTCCCAGGGCTTCAGGCGCAGGACGGCGACGCCGTCGGCGACAGTCGGGAAGCCCGAGATCGCGGTCCATGCGGCGGTTTCCGGCAGCTGC
>JBDTNI010000104.1:0-6833 GCA_039933815.1 Betaproteobacteria bacterium | reverse complement strand
CGACGACGATGCCGATCGCCAGCACCATCGCGAACAGCGTCAGCGTGTTGATCGAATAGCCGAGTGCGTAGATGCCGGCGAACGCGCCGATCAGCGAGACCGGCACGGCGGCGAACGGGATGATCGCCGCGCGCCAGCTCTGCAGGAACAGGTACACGACGAGGAACACGAGCAGCATCGCCTCGCCGAGCGTCTTCAGCACCTCGCGGATCGATACCTCGACGAAGCGCGTCGTGTCGTACGGCGTCGCGTACGAAAGGCCTTCCGGAAAGCGCGATGCAAGCTCGGCAACCTCGGCGTTGACCGACTTGGCGACGTCGAGGGCGTTCGCGCCCGGCGACAGGAAGATGCCGACGAGCGTGGCCGACTTGCCGTTGTAGCGACCGATGAATTCATAGTCCTTCGATCCGAGCTCGACACGGGCGACGTCGGACAGCCGCACCGACGACCCGTCCGGATTCGAGCGCACGATGATCTGCTCGAATTCCTTGGGATCGGCCAGCCGGCCGCGCGCGGTGACCGTGTAGACGAGGTCCTGTTTCTGCGCGACGGGCGACTGCCCGACCTTGCCGGCGGCGAACTGTGCGTTCTGCTCGTTGACGGCGCCGACGACGTCGGCCGGCGTGAGCCGCAACTGCGCCATCCGGTCCGGCTTCAGCCAGATGCGCATCGCGTAGTCGTGCGCGCCGAAGATCTGCACATTGGTCGTGCCCGGCAGCCGCTTGAGCCGGTCGAGGACGTTCAGCGTCACGTAGTTGGACGTGAAGAGATCGTCGTAACGTCCGTCCGGCGAGTAGAACGCCAGCACCTGCAGGAACGCCGAGCTGCCGCGCTCCACCGACACGCCCTGCCGCCGCACTTCCTCCGGCAACCGCGGCAGTACCTGGTTGACGCGGTTGTTGACGTTGACGGCCGCCTGGTCGACGTTCGTGCCGATGTCGAACGTCACCTGGATCTGCAGCACGCCGTTGCTGCCCGACGACGAGTTCATGTAGATCATGCCGGGCACGCCGTTGATCGCGTTCTCGATCGGCGACGCGACGGTCTGCTCGATCGTCTGCGCCGACGCACCCGGGTAGACGGCCTGCACGGTGACGACGGGCGGCGCAATCTCGGGATACTGCGCGATGGGCAGCGAGCGCATGGCCGCGAGCCCGGCGAGCACCAGGAACAGCGAGATGACCGCCGCGAAGATCGGGCGGTCGATGAAGAAGCGCGATAGCATCGGGAGGCTTCCGGTTAGGACTTCGGCGCCGGCGTCGCGCCCGGTGCCTTGGCGTCGGGCGACGCCGGTGGTTCCGAGGCCCTTGCGTTCGGCGCCTTCGCGTCGGGCGACGCCGGTGGTTCTGAGGCCTTTGCGTTCGGCGCCTTCGCGTCGGGCGACGCCGGTGGTTCTGAGGCCTTTGCGTTCGGCGCCTTCGCGTCGGCGTCAACTGCAGGCGCGCCGGGCGTGCGTGCGGGCGGTGTTCCCGATGCAGCGCCGGCGCCGGCGGTCGTGACCTTCACGGGACCGCCGGGCATCACCTTCGCGATGCCGTTGATGAGCACCTGGTCGCCCGCCTTCAGGCCCGACTCGATCACCCACTGATTCGACGCGTTGGCATCGACCCAGTCGCCGACGACGACGGGATGGGGAACCGCGGCGTCCTTGCCGTCCTTACCCTTGCCGAGCACGTAGACGAACTTGCCCTGGGGGCCGTCCATCACGGCCACCTGCGGCACGGCGATGACGTTCTGCCGTTCGGCGCCGCGCAGGATCACGCGTACGAATTGCCCGGGCTTCAGCGTGCCGTCGGGGTTGGCGATCTCGGCGCGCATCTCGTAGGTGCCCGTGGTCGGGTTGATCCGCGTATCCGAGAAATTGATCCGCCCCTGCCGCGGCAGCGTCGAGCCGTCCGACAGCTTCACGGCGACCTCGTACGCGTTGTCCTTCGGCAACGCGAGCTGGTTGGCCGCGACAGCACGGTTCAGGCGCAGCTGCTCGTTCTCGGAAATGCTGAACACGACCCAGATCGGATTGGTCTGCGAAATCGTCGTCAGCAGCGTTTCGTTGGCAGTCGCGAGGCTGCCTTCCGATTTCTGTGCGCGGCTCGTAAGGCCGGAGATCGGCGCGATCACCTTCGTGTAGCCCAGGTTCACGCTGACCTCGCTGACCTTCGCCTGCGACGACTTCACGGCCGCGGCTGCGAGGTCGGCGGCCGACGCGGCGTCGTCGGCTTCCTTCTGGCCGATCGCCTTGCGCTCGGCGAGCGGCTTCAGGCGCGCAGCCTCGCGGTCGGCCTGCGCCTTCATCGCCTGCGCGCGTGCGACGTCGGCGTTGGCCGCCGCGACTTGCGCCTGGTATTGGCGCGCGTCGATGACGAAGAGCGTCTGGCCGGCCTTGACCCGGGCGCCTTCCTCGAACAGGCGCTTTTCGATGATGCCCGTCACGCGCGCGCGGACCTCGACGTCCTTCGATCCCTGCGTCTGCCCGACGTATTCAAACGTCACCGGGAACGTCTGCGGCGCCACGGCCTGCACGGTGACTTCGGCGGGCGGGAACCCGTGGAAGCCGCCGCCCTGCTGTTTCGACTGGCCGCACGCGGCGACGACGGCGACGAGGGCGAGCGGAAGCCAGCGGGGGATGGAACGCGGCGCAACGGACATCGAGGACACTCCCGGGTTGGTAGGCGACGCGAAATTGTTGCAGTGCGCCTTGTGCGAGGGGTCGAGGATACATACAATCGCGACTGTTTGTAAAGCGTGCGGCACGTAAAGGGGCACCTACGGAATGGCGCGCAGGACGAAGGAGGATGCGGCGATCACGCGCGAGCAGTTGCTCGACGCCGCGGAAGCCGTGTTTCGGAAGCGCGGCATCGCACGGAGCTCGCTCGCCGAGGTCGCGGCGGCCGCGGGCGTCACGCGCGGGGCCGTCTACTGGCATTTCCGGGACAAGGCCGACCTGTGCGAGGCGATGTGCGAACGCGCGATGCTGCCGATGGAGATCATGCTGAGCG
Organism: Betaproteobacteria bacterium; assembly: GCA_039933815.1. Taxonomy (GTDB): domain Bacteria; phylum Pseudomonadota; class Gammaproteobacteria; order Burkholderiales; family Casimicrobiaceae; genus VBCG01. The sequence goes on along the minus strand of JBDTNI010000104.1, from coordinate 3,837 downwards.
ATGCGGGCGCCGCGACGCACGACGACCCGCTGGGCGCGCTGCGCGACCTCGCGGTGACGGCCTTGACGCGCCTGGCGTGCGACCCGCGCTCGCAGGCAGTGTTCGAGGTGATGCTGCACGAGAGCGAGTGCATGGAAGGGATGGGATCCTTCACCGCGCGCAAGCAGCGCGACCGGCGCCATTGCCGCACGCAACTCGAGCGCGTGCTCGGTCAGGCGGTTGCGCGCGGCCAGCTGCCGCGCGACACGGATACCGCCCTCGCCACGCAGGCGCTGCATGCCTACGTCGGCGGCGTGATGAACAGCTGGGTGCTGGAGCCCGACGCACACGACCTCGCGTCGTCGGCAGCGATGCTGGTCGACGTGTTCTTCGCCGGCTTGCGCGCCGCGCCCCCGCGCAAGCTGCGCCGAATGGCGGCGTCGGCCGCGTGCCCGAAGCGGCGCGCGCTGCTCGACAAGGCATAATCGTCGCGGTCAGACGCTTTTCGGAATTGCGATGCAGACGATCGAACGGGTAGGCGTCATCGGCGCGGGCACGATGGGCAACGGCATCGCGCAGGCGTGCGCGGTCGCGGGCGTCGACGTCGTCATGGTCGACGTGGCGCAGCCGGCCGTCGACCGCGGCGTGGCCGCGATCGGCACGAGCCTCGACCGCCTGCAGAAAAGGGACAAGATCACCGCCGATGCGCGTACTGCGGCCCTCGCGCGGATACGGGCGTCTACCGACTACGCGACGCTCGAAGCCGCCGAGCTTGTGATCGAAGCCGCGACGGAGAATCTCGACGTCAAGCTCGCGATCATCAGGGACGTCGCCGCGCGCGTGCGGTCCGACGCGATCGTGGCGTCGAACACGTCGTCGATCTCCATCACGGCGCTCGCGGCGGTCACCGCGCACCCGGATCGATTCCTGGGCATGCATTTCTTCAACCCGGTTCCGATGATGGGGCTCGTCGAGCTGATCCGCGGCCTGCAGACGTCCGACGCGACGATCGAGGCGGTGCGCGGCTTCGCGGAGCGGCTGGGGAAGACGCCGGTCGTCGTGAAGAACAGCCCCGGATTCGTCGTCAACCGGATCCTGTGCCCGATGATCAACGAGGCCATCTTTGCGTTGCAGGAGGGCCTCGCGTCGCCGGAGGACATCGACAACGGCATGCGGCTCGGCTGCAACCATCCGATCGGTCCGCTCGCGCTCGCCGACATGATCGGCCTCGACGTGATGCTCGCGGTGATGAATGTTTTCTACAACGACTTCAACGATCCCAAATACCGCCCCGCTCCGCTGTTGAAGGAGATGGTCGCCGCAGGTTACCTCGGGCGCAAGACCGGACGCGGATTCTTTTCTTACGGCTGATCGACCGGTCGCGTGCTCGGCGCGTCTTGTCCGTCGCCCCGGCGTCAGAGCGCGCAGCCGGCCGGCGCCGGCCCGATGCGCGCAAGCGCGATCGTGCCCGACTTGCCGCTGCTCGAGCCTTCGGTGAAGTGGTACGTGAGCGTCGCCGCGGTGCAGCTCTGAAACGCGAGGGTACCGGTGCCGACCACCACCGACGCCGGCCCCGGCGTCGCCGCGTCGAGAACGCCGCCGGTCGTTGCGTACAGTTGCACGCCGATCGTCCGAGCGCCGGCGGCCATGGGCGCTTGCCCGGTATACCAGCGCTGGCCCGCCTCTGCCGCCGCTGCGCCGTTCGGCGCGTACGTGTACCACGCGAGGAACAGAACGTTCGACGCAGGGTTCGCCTCGATCGTCAGACCCTGGCCCGAGGTCGCCGGGTCATACCAGTTGCCTGACAGCGCGAAGTCCGCGCTCGTCGGTGCCGGGCCCGCCGACACGCACGTCATGTTCTGCGTCAGGCGGGTGAGCGGGATGGTTCCGGCTCGCCCGGTCCCATCCGTGAACGCGTAGGTGAGCTGGCCGCTGGTGCAGTTCGAGAACACGAGCGTCGCGGTACCGACGGCCTGCCCCGCCGTCACCGGTCCGGCATTGAAGTTGCCGCCGACGTTGCGGTAGATCGTGAGCGCGAGGTTCGACGCTCCGCTCGGCACCTCGCCCGACAGCGTGTACCAGCGCTGCCCATCGGCGCCGCCGGCCTTCGTGTCGAACGTGAACCAGCTCACCTGCGTGAAGCCCCGACCGGCGCCGTGCAGGTTGGGGAAAATCTCGACTTCGAAACCCTGGCCGCTGGTTGCCGGCTCGTACCACGAGCCTGTGAGACCGTGCTGGTTGGCGTCGGGCGCCACGGTCAGCGTTCCATCGGCGTTGGCAATATTGACGGTTGCCGCGCGGATGGTCGTGGATTGCTCCGTTCCGACGCCCCGATACGTCCAGCTGTCGATGCCCGATTGCCCCGGAAACGGCGTGTAGGTGACTGACGAGGGCAAGCCGAATCCGTCGGCGAAGCCGTAGGTAACTGTTCCCCTGGTCGGAGGCGACACGGTCACGATGTTGGCGATGATCTTCAAGCTCGCGTGTGTTTCCGCAGCCGACACGATGATGTCGCGCAGGGGAATGCGCGTTCCGGTCGAGTCGTGTGGCACCGGCGCCATGCTGATCGTCGGCTTGACGCTGTCGAGGTAAGCCGCAATGCTTTCGTGATCCGCGAGCGACCCGGGGGCCCCCATGCCCCTGGCGTTCACCGCCTCGATGATCGCCGCGTTCCCCGCGGCGTTGTAGACCAGCGCCCTGGGATGGTTCACGTCGTTATGGCAGCCGCTGCAATCCGCGGCGAACAGCGCGACGCCGGTTTGCGCGTCTACGGCAGGGGCAAAGAGCAGAGCGGTGCCGAGCAGGCCCGCAGCGATCGCTCCGTGTATCGTCATGTCCCGTCTCCGATCGGTGATGCCTCGTCGCCCTGTGCCGCGGGAGCACGGCGCGGGCACACCCCGACGGATTCCGCCGGGAGGTTGATGCGCGCCTTGTAGCACATTTCGGACACGGATGCCGCTTTGCGACACGCAACGAACCTAAGGGCGTGTGAAGTGGCACCTACATCGTCGCGTTGACCGAGCCGCCGTCGATGACGAGGTTCTGACCGATGATGAATCCGGCGTCCGCGCTGCACAGGAACGCGCACGCGTTGCCGAATTCCTCCGGCGTGCCGAAGCGCCCCGCCGGATTCTCCGCGACGCGCGCAGCGAGAAACGTCTCGTAATCCTGTCCGGCCTTCGCGGCGAGCTTGCGCAGTCCGTCCTTCTGGCGCCCGGTGAGGAAGGGCCCCGGCAGCAGGTTGTTGATCGCGACGTTGTGCTTGGCGACCTGGCGTGCGAGACCCGCGACGAAGCCGGTCAGCCCGGCGCGCGCGCCGTTCGACAGTCCGAGGTGCGCCAACGGCGCCTTGACCGACCGCGACGTGATGTTGACGATGCGCCCGAACCGGCGATCGATCATTCCGTCGACGACGGCACGGATCAGCATGATCGGCGTCACCATGTTGTCGTTGACCGCCTTCTGCCACACCGCTTCGTCCCAGTCGCGGAAGTCGCCGATCGGCGGACCACCCGCGTTGTTCACGAGGATGTCGGGTGAAGGGCACGCGGCGAGCACCGCTGCGCGACCCTGCGGCGACGTGATGTCGGCGGCGACGGCGACGACACTGACGCCCGACGCGTGCCGGATCGCGCCGGCCGTCGCTTCCAGCGCTTCCGCCCCCCGGGCATTGATAACGAGGTTGACGCCTTCGCGCGCGAGCGCCATCGCGCAGCCCTTGCCGAGGCCCTGGCTCGCCGCGCAGACGATCGCAGTCTTTCCGGAAATGCCGTAGTTCATCGTGCCTGCGTCGACCCAGGTGATGCCGGCGGCCGCTTGTGAAAGGCGCCGTCTTTCATGATCGCGAGCAGGCGCGCG
>JBDTNI010000103.1:0-6875 GCA_039933815.1 Betaproteobacteria bacterium | reverse complement strand
CCATCCTGGCCATCGATCGCACTCCTTCATGTGATTCGCGCCGTCGTGCGCCGTCAGAGATTCTTGACGTAGACGAGCGACTTGCGCTGGTAGTTGTAGAGCGCCTGTTTCTCCTGCGGCAGGTCGGCGATGGTCGCCGTACGGAACCCGCGTTCGAGGAACCAGTGCGCGGTACGCGTGGTGAGAACGAAGAGCTGCGCCAGCCGGAGCTTGCGCGCCCGCTGCTCGACCTCGTTCATCAGCGCCTCGCCGTAACCTTCGCGACGAAAATCGGGGTGCACGGCGAGCGCGGCGAGCTCGCCGACGCGCTCGGTCGGAAAGGCGTAGAGCGCGGAGCAGCCGATGATGTGATTGTCGTACTCGGCGACGACGAATCGCTCGATCTCGCTTTCGAGGCGCTCACGCGAACGGCGGACCAGAACGCCCTGCTCCTCGAGCGGCTCGATGATGCCGAGAATGCCGCCGACGTCGTCGATCGTCGCATTGCGGATGTGCGCGAGCGCCGTCGCGGCCATCATCGTGCCGACACCGTCGCGCGTGAACAGCTCGAGCAGCAGCGCGCCGTCGTGGTGCCGGCTGATCAGATGAGCGCGCGTCACGCCGTTGTTGCAGGCGCGAATCGCCGCCGGCAGGTAAACGCGGATGTCGGGCGCGAGCCGGTCCGGACGCGCGAGCAGTTTCTCGGCGTCGGTCGTCGACAGGTCCGACATCAGCTGTCGTCGTCCGTTGCGAACACCGTCGGTGTCGGTCAGGAAAATCAGCTTCGTGGCGTCCATCCGAACCGCGCATTGCGTCGCGACTTCCTCGACCGTCAGGTTGAAGATCTCGCCGGTCGGCGAATAACCGGTGGGCGAGATGAGCACGATGTCGCCGTCGTCGAGCCGCTGCTGGATGGCCTCGGTGTCGATGCGGCGGACTTCGCCCGTCAGCTGCATGTCGACGCCGTCGACGATGCCCATCGGCTTTGCCGTCAGGTAGTTGCCACTGGACACGCGGTTGCGCGCATTCGCCATGGGCGAGTTCGCAAGGCCGAGCGACAACAGCGCCTCGATGCGGGCGCGGACCTGGCCGGCCGCTTCGAGCACGCAATCCATCGCGTCGCCGTCAGTGACCCGGATGCAGCCCACGTAGCGGCTGGGAATGTTCTGTGCGGTGAGGATGGCTTCGACCTGGGGCCGGCAGCCGTGCGCGACGATCAGCCTGATCCCGAGGCTGTGCAACAGGTTGAGGTCATGGACGACGCCCAGGAACGAATCGTCGGCGACGACCTCGCCGCCGAAGGCGATGACGAACGTGCGGCCGCGGAATGCATGCACGTAGGGCGCGGCGGCACGAATCCAGTGCACGAACGCGCGCGTCGTCGCCGAGTTGGCCGGCGGCGTCGTGTGGGGGATTCGCGCGGGTTTGGGATCTCGAGGCATCAGCGGCGCCGATTATAGCTGCCGGGTGGAAGGCTATAATTCGCGGCCGAAGCGCAGTCCCGTCACGCTCGCCGCGCGGGCCGAGCGCGCGAGAGTCGCGCGTTTCTCGCGGCGCGCGGCCGTGCCGCGTTCGTCCGCCCACCGCGCCGCCCGCCCGATGCCCTCCCAACTCCTCGCCAATCTCAATGCGGAGCAACTCGCGGCCGTTACGCTGCCGCACGCGTCGGCGCTGATCCTCGCCGGTGCCGGCAGCGGCAAGACGCGGGTGCTTACGACGCGCATCGCATGGCTGCTGGCCACGGGGCAGGCAGGTCCGCTGTCGATCCTCGGCGTCACGTTCACCAACAAGGCGGCGAAGGAAATGCTGACGCGTCTTGCGGCGCTGACGCCGGTGAATATCCGCGGCATGTGGATCGGCACGTTTCACGGCCTCTGCAACCGGATGCTGCGCATGCACTATCGCGAGGCGCGCTTGCCGCAGCTCTTCCAGATCCTCGACACGCAGGACCAGCTGGCGCTGATCAAGCGGATGTACCGTGCGCACGGCATCGACGACGAGCGCTTCCCCGCGCGCGACCTGCAGTGGTTCATCGCCGGCGCGAAAGAGGACGGACGGCGGCCGAACGCCGTTGAAGCGGGCGACGATTTCACGCGCCGGCAGGTCGAACACTACGCGCTGTACGAGGCGATGTGCCAGCGCGAAGGCGTGGTCGATTTCGCGGAACTGCTGCTGCGCTGCTACGAGATGCTCGCCACGCACGCCGGCCTGCGCGACCACTACCAGCGGCGCTTCTCGCATCTGCTCGTCGACGAGTTCCAGGATACGAACGTGCTTCAGTACCGCTGGCTTCGCCAGCTGGCCGGTCCGAACGCCGCGATGTTCGCCGTCGGCGACGACGATCAGTCGATCTATGCATTCCGCGGGGCCGACGTCGGCAACATGCAGCACTTCGAGCGCGATTTCAGCCGCCCCGACACGCCGGTCCGCCTGATCAAGCTCGAGCAGAACTATCGCTCGCACGGCCACATACTCGACGCGGCCAACGCGCTGATCACGAACAACACGTCCCGGCTCGGCAAGAACCTGTGGACGAGCGAAGGCAAGGGCGAGCCGGTGCGCGCTTTCGCAGCGCCGAGTGATCTCGACGAAGCGGCGTTCATCGTCGATGTCGTCAAGGGACTCGCCGCCGATGGCCTCGCGCTCGACCAGATCGCGCTGCTCTACCGCAGCAACGCGCAGTCGCGCGTGCTCGAGCACGCGCTGTTCAACGCGGCACTCCCTTACCGCGTGTACGGCGGCATGCGGTTCTTCGAACGTGCGGAGATCAAGCACGCGCTCGCCTACCTGCGGCTGGTCGCCGAGTCGAACGACGACGGCGCGCTCCTCCGCGTCGTGAACTTTCCGCCGCGCGGAATCGGTGCGCGAACGCTCGAGCAGCTGCAGGAGTCCGCCCGGACGCAGGGCACGTCGCTGTGGCAGGCCGCGTGCGGCGGATCGGCGAAAGGCAAGGCGGCTGCATCGCTGGGTGCGTTCGTGCGCCTGATCGATGCGATGCGCGTGGCAACGCTGTCGCTGCCGTTGTCTGAAGCCGTCGCGCACGCGATCGACGCATCGGGACTGCTGGCACATTACCGCCACGAAAAGGACGGCACCGAGCGCGTCGAGAATCTCGAGGAACTCGTTCATGCGGCGGAGAGTTTCGTCCGCGAAGCCGAACTCGCCGCCGACGCACCGTCGCCCGTGCCCGGTCCAGGTGCACCGGAAGCGCCGGCAGGCGATGCCGCCTCGGGGCCGGTCGCCGACGGCGGCTTCGCCGAAACCGCTGCCGCGGCGGATCCATTGAGCGCCTTTCTCGCGCACGCCGCGCTCGAGGCCGGCGACACGCAGGCCGCCGAAGGCCGGCCTGCCCTGCAGTTGATGACGATCCATTCGGCGAAGGGACTGGAATTCCATACGGTGTTCGTGACCGGGCTGGAAGAAGGCCTCTTTCCCCACGACAACAGTCGCAACGAGCTCGGTGGCGTCGAGGAAGAGCGACGGCTGATGTATGTCGCGATCACGCGCGCGCGGCGCCGGCTCTACCTGTCGCTTGCGCAGAGCCGGATGCTGCACGGCCAGGTTCGCTACGGAATCGCGTCGCGCTTCATCGACGAGATCCCGCGCGATCTCGTCCAGTGGCTCTCCGCCCGCGAGCGGCGCGGTGCGGTCGACGGCGATCGCGGCGAATGGGACCGCCGCAGCTGGAAGAATCCCGATGCCGCCATCACGGGCGGACCTCGCGCGACACCGGCGGCGCCCGGCTGGCGGATCGGTCAAAGTGTGCGCCACGCGAAATTCGGGATCGGCATCATCATCGACGCCGAGGGTCGCGGCAGCGACGCGCGCGTCCAGGTCAATTTCCGGGACGCCGGCCTCAAGTGGCTCGCGCTCGACTACGCGCGGCTCGAGGCCGCCTGAAATTCGTCAGTCCGGAGCGGTTGCAGGCCCGGTAATTGGCGCGAGCGTCTCGCCTGCGTGGAAGACGTCGCGATAGCTGACGTAGTCGGCGATGTGCAGCGTCGCGACAAATAAAGCGAGATACGGCAGCACGAACAGCGCGGCGAGCGTTGCGTTGATTGGCGGTGGCACGAGCAACGCAATGGCCGTCGTCGCGAGTGTCGGAACGACGGCGCCCAATGTGAAGACGCCGATGGCGTAACGCAGAACGGCACGCCAGTTCGCGATGGCGGCGCGAAGACTTGCCAGCAGCGCCTTGCGCAGGGGCGCATCGTTGAAGACCACCAACGCGGGCGCCCACCACAGCGCGAGGATCGTCGGCAATGCACATAGCGCGCCGAACAGCATCGCGAGCTGGACGCGCGAAGATGCCAGCGTTTCCTGGACCGCGCGCGCTGCCCGCGTCGGGTCGGCGTCCCCGGCCGGGGCGGCGCCGTACAGCAGCTCGAGCAAGCGGCCGCCATCGATGAGCGCCGTCGCGCCGAGCGCGATCGAGATCCCCGCGACGAAGACGAGGCCGAGCGGCAGCAGCGCCGTCAGATTGGACCCGAAGCCTCTACCCAGCATACGCAGCGACGGTCTGCCGCCACGTTCCTGCGTCCACGCCGCCGCGAGGAAACCCACCGACAACACCGGTTTCATCATCGGGGCGAGCAACACGCCGATCAGCGGCACGACTTCGACGATGAGCAGCGCGATGTAGTAGCCCGCCAGCATCAAAAGCCACGCGAGGCGATGCTGGCACAGCATCCGGTAGCTTTCGCGAAGCCAGCCGATCCCGTGCGCGCCGTCGTGGCGCGCGAAGACGATGTCGGGCGTGGCTGCGTTCACGGAAGGGCGCGTTTCACTGCAGTTCGAGCGGCCGTGCGGGCGCGGCGACGCGGGCGCGAAGAATGCGTTCGAATGGCGCAGGATCGTGGGCGTGCGTCAGCTCGCCGGCGCGTGGCAGGTGCAGGTCGTAGAGCCGTGACAGCCAGAAGCGCAGCGCCGCGGCGCGCAACAAAGCCGTCCATTGAACGCGCTCGGCGTCCGCGAGCGGTCGCACCGCGTGATACGCGCGAACCATCGCGCCGGCGCGGGCCGGGTCGAGCGCGCCGTCCGCGTCGTCGGCGATGCACCAGTCGTTCACCGCGATCGCAAGGTCGTACGCGAGGAAGTCCGTCGCCGCGAAGCCGAAGTCGATGATGCCTGCGACGCGGCCGTCACTGAACAGAACGTTGTCCCAGAAGAGATCGCCGTGGATTGCCCCCTTGGGCAGCGGGCCTTTGCCGAAACCGGTCTGAAAGCGGACTTCCGACTGCAGCAGTTCGTTCTGGTCGGGGCCGAGAAACGGGCGCACGGCGCGCGCTGCCTGTCGCCACCACGCCGGCCCGCGACGGTTTGTCAAGCGCGCGCGGTACTGCTGCGACGCGACGTGCAGACGCGCGAGCGCGGCGCCGACGGCCTCGCACGTATCGGAGGACGGTTGCGACACGGGCGCGCCGTCGATCCGCGTCACGAGGCCGGCCGGGCGCCCGTTCAACAGCGAGAAAAGCGCGCCCGTCCGGTCTGCCGCCGGCGCGGGAACCTCGACGCCGGCGCGCGCGAGATGCGCCATCAGATTCAGATAGAAAGGGAGTTCGTCGGCCGGCAGCCGTTCGTAGAGGGTCAGCACGAAACGGCCGCGCGCGGTCGTGACGAAGTAATTCGTGTTCTCGATGCCGGCAGCGATCGGCGCCATGTCCGCGAGCGCGCCCAGCGCATAGCGTGCGAGCCACGCATCGAGCGCGTCGGGAGTGACCGTGGTGTAGACGGACATGGAAGGTCGCGCACCGCGCGGCGCAACGCCGCCGCGGCTTGCCGTCGAGGCGCTAGCCGATCAGAACGAGAACAACACCCACATCGGCACTTTGAGCGACGAATCGAGGCTCTCGCGCCGGATGAAGGTCGCACCGTTGACGTCGGGCACCAGGTAATACGGCCGGCCGTGGGCGGGCGTCACGCGCACGTAGCGCAGCTCGCCCTTGATCCGCACTTCCTCGCGCACCTGGTCGTCGGCCCGAAGCACCGTCACCTGAGGCTCGAGATCGGGATCGGCGACTACATCGGGCGGAGGCGGAGGTGGCGGCGCCAGCGGAACGGCGTTGCCAGCCGGTTGTGCGGCGCTCGAGCCCGCGGCCATCAGCAGCAGCAGCATCAGCAGGGTTTGACGTGCGGCCATGGCGAGGAAGGTGGGAAATAAAGGAAGGAAGGCGACTTGAATCGTCGACGAAGCCATTCTAGCAAACGGCGGCGCGGGTCGCAGCGGACTTGCGGCCAGCGTGCTGTCCGCCGTCGTCGCATTCGCGTGTCGGCGCCCGCCGACGGCGTCCGGGGCACTCGTCAGAGATTCAGCAGTTTCTCGCGCTCGTCCCGCGACGGCTGGAAACCGCGATTCTCGTAGAAGTCGAAAATGGCCTCGACGATCGCGTCGGGTTCGTCGATCACCCGCAACAGCTCGACGTCGTGCGCGCCGATCATGCCTTCGGCCGCGACGGTATTGGCAAGCCAGTCGAGCAGACCCTGCCAGTACCGACGGCCGACGAGGATGATGGGGATCTTCCTGCTCTTGCCCGTCTGCACGAGCGTCAGGCATTCGGTGAGTTCGTCGAGCGTGCCGAACCCGCCGGGCAGCACGACGTAGGCCGAGGCAAAACGAACGAACATCATCTTCCGCGCGAAGAAGTAGCGGAAGTTGAGGCTGATATCCTGGTACTGGTTACCGGCCTGCTCGTTCGGCAGGTCGATGTTGAGACCGATGGCCGGCGCGCGACCCGCGTACGCGCCGTGATTCGCAGCCTGCATCAGGCCGGGACCGCCGCCCGAGATCACGGAGAAGCCCGCGTCGGACAGTTTGCGCGCGATCGTTTTCGCCGTCGCGTAGTACGGATGATCCTCTTTCGTGCGCGCGCTGCCGAAGATGCTGACGGCCGGACGCA
>JBDTNI010000102.1:0-6939 GCA_039933815.1 Betaproteobacteria bacterium | reverse complement strand
GGACAGGCCGCTCGACTGGTCGCAGGACGCCGCGGTGCTGGCGCGGAAGATTCGAGCGCTCGCGCCGCTGCCGGGCGCATTCGCCGGGTGGCGCGGCGACCCGGTGCGCGTGCTCGCTGCGTCGGCAACCGCCGCGGGTACGGGGTCGCCGGTGCCGGGAACCGTGGTTGCGGTAACGGTGGACGGCATCGACGTCGCGTGCGGCGGCGACTCCTCGTTGCGGCTCGCGCGGCTGCAGCCGGCCGGCGGCCGCCCGATGTCCGCGGTCGCGTTTGCCGCCGGACGCGGCGTGGCGCCCGGCCTTCTGTTCGACACGCCCGCCCGCTGACCGCGCCGACCGACGATGCATGACGAGCAGATGCGCGCGGCGCGGGCAGTGACCCGCGTGCTCGCGGGCGAACGGCTGCGGGATGCGCTGGCCGCGGTCGACGACGCGACGCCGTTGCGCGGCCGGACGCTGGTCCAGGAGCTCGTCTACGGGACGCTGCGACACTGGGGGACCCTCGACGCGATCGCGTCGCGTCTCGTGCGCAAGCCGATCGCCGAGCCGCCGTTGCGCTCGCTCGTCGCGGTGGCGCTGTACCAGCTCGATCACACGCGGGCACCGGCGTTCGCCGTCGTGGACCGCGCGGTCTTCGCAGCCGGCGTGCTCATTCGGCCGGCCGCGAAGGCCTTCGTCAACGCGTTGCTGCGGCGTTATCTGCGCGAGCGCGCGACGCTCGCCGCTTCGATCGACGACGACGTCGGTCGCTGGTCGCATCCGCAGTGGTGGATCGACCGCGTCCGCCACGATCACCCGGCCGACTGGCGCGAGGTGCTCGCCGCCGGCAACGCCCGTCCGCCGCTGACGCTGCGGGTGAACCGCGGCATCGCCGACCGCGAATCGCTGCAGCGATCGTTCGCCGACGCGGGCATCGAGGCCGTTGCCGCGGGCGCGGACGGGTTGATCGTCACCGAGCCCCGCCCGGTGACCGAGCTTCCGGGCTACGAGGCCGGGGCATTTGCCGTGCAGGACCTGGGCGCCCAGCTCGCTGCCCCGTTCGTCGACCCGGCGCCCGGCATGCGCGTGCTCGACGCGTGCGCGGCGCCGGGCGGCAAGACCGCCCATCTGCTCGATCTCGCCGACGTCGATGTCGTCGCGCTCGACGCCGACGCGGCGCGCCTCGCGCGGATTCGCGACAACCTCGTCCGGTTGCGGCTCGCCGACCGGCGCGTCATCGTGAAATGCGGGGACGCCGGCACGCCGGACACCTGGTGGGACGGCGTCGGGTTCGACCGGATCCTGCTCGACGTGCCCTGCACGGCGTCCGGCGTCGTTCGGAGGCATCCGGACGGCAAGTGGCGCCACCGCGAGTCGGACGTCGGGCGGTTCGCGCGCGAGCAGTCGCGGCTGCTCGACGCCGCTTGGCCGATGCTCGCCCGCGGCGGCACGCTGCTCTACGCGACGTGCTCGGTGTTCCGGGCCGAGAACGACGACCGCGTCGACGACTTCGCCGGTCGCCACGGCGACGCGTTGCGCGAAACCCTCAGGTTTCCGGAGCGCGCGTCGCACCGTGGCGGCCAGCTCTTGCCTTCGGCTTCCGGCGCGGGCCACAATCAGGACGGGTTTTTCTACGCACGCTTTCGAAAAGGCTGAGGGCGCGGGTCTGACGCGCCGCGCTGGCCGGGCGTGCGCCGCCACGCCGTCCCGGCACCGGGAACCCTGCGCGTCCCGCCGGCATGCCGACCAATCCTCGTTCCGACCCCGTGCGGGCTCCGCTGCCACGGCGCCATGCGCTGCAACGGATCGCCGCGCTTGCGCTGGTGCTCGGCGCGACCGGTTTGCCGCGCGCAGACACCATTCCCGCGGTGTCGGCCAGCCTGCGCATCGAAGAATCCGACGTTCTGCTGTCCGCGGAGTTCGACTTTGCGCTGACGCCAACGCTCGAGCAGGCGCTGGACAAAGGGATCCCGCTGTACTTCACCATCGAGTTCGAGCTCGTGCGCACGCGCTTGTGGTGGTTCCCGGAGAAGATCGCCGAATGGTCGATCTCGTACCGCGTGTCGTATAGCTCGCTCACGCGCCAGTACCGCGTGTCCAGCGGCCCGCTCGGCCAGACGTTCGAATCGCTCGACGACGTCCAGCGGTTCATCGGGCATCTGGCGTCGCGACCCGTGGCGCGGGCCGACGACCTCGTCAAGGGCGCGCGTTACGAGGCGTCCGTGCGTGAGAAGCTCGACGTCAACCAGCTGCCGAAGCCGTTCCAGGTGAACGCGCTCGCATCGCGCGACTGGCAGCTCTCGTCGGACTGGTACCGGTTCACGTTCACGCCATGACGAACCTTCTGGTGTCCCGTCGATTGCGCTGGGTCACGCTGGGATTCGCGTCGGTCGCGTCGATCGCGCTGTTCCTTCTCGCCACGGCAACGGCGAACACCGACCTCTTCGCCGGCCACTACGACACGCTGGTGCTGATCAACGGCGCGCTCGTCGCGCTGCTGATGCTCGTGGTCGGCGGACAGCTGCTGCAACTGCGGCACAACCTGCGCGCCGGCGTGTTCGGTTCGCGGCTGGCGCTGCGGCTCGTGCTGCTGTTCGTGCTCGTCGCGTGCCTGCCCGGCGCCCTCGTGTACGCCGTGTCGGCGCAATTCCTCGGACGCAGCATCGAAAGCTGGTTCGACGTACGCGTCGACCGTGCGCTCGAGGGCGGCGTCAACCTGGGCCGCAGTTCGCTCGATTCGCTGCTGAAGGAAACGAGCAACCGCGCGACGTTCATCGCCAACGCGCTCGCCGATGCACCCGGCGGTCCTGGCCCGGCACTGACCCGCGCCGCAGAGCAGGCGGGCGTCTACGAAGCCGCGCTCTATTCGCCGTCGGGGAGCGTGCTCGCGGTGGGCGGCCGTGCGGGCAGCATCACGCCGGAGCCGGTTTCCGGCGATGCGCTGCGCCGGGCGCGTCTGCAGCAGACGTATGCGAAGGTGGAAACGCAGGACGCGGGGCTCGTGATGCGCGTCGTCGTGCCGGTGAACGGCGACGACCGTCTCGACCCGCTGCGCGTGCTCCAGGTGATCGAGCGCGTGCCGCGGACGCTCGCGCAGGACCTGGAGAAAGTGCAGGCCGGCGCGCGCGACTACCAGGAGATATCGTTTTCGCGCGCCGCGCTGAAGCAGCTCTACCAGCTGACGCTCGCGCTCACGCTGCTGCTCGCGCTGACGTCGGCGCTGGGGCTCGCGGTCGTGCTGTCCGAGCAGTTCGCCGAGCCGCTCGGCCTGCTCGCCGAAGGCACTCGGGCCGTCGCGCAAGGCGATTTCACGCGGCGGCAGCCCGTCACGTCGCGCGACGAGCTCGGCGTGCTGACTGAATCGTTCAACACGATGACCGCCCAGCTCGAGGACGCGCGGCAGAAGACCGACGAGTCGCGGCACGCCACCGAAACCACGCGCGCCTACCTCGAGAGCGTGCTCGCCAACCTCTCGTCGGGCGTGCTCGCGTTCGACGATCGCTATCGGCTGCGCACGGCAAACCCCAGCGCGGCCGTGCTGCTGCAACAGCCGCTCGCAGACGTTTCGGGCATGCCGCTTGCCGAGTGGGGCGGGCGCCTTCCGGCGCTGGCGCCGTTCGGCGAGCTCGTCGCCGAAAGCTTCCGCACGTCGCACGAGGGCCAGTGGCAGCGTGAAGCGGCGCTGACGGTCGCGGGTCAGACGCGCACGCTCCTGATGCGCGGAACGCGGTTGCCCGGAGCGACCGTGCCCGGTTACGTCGTCGTGTTCGACGACGTGTCGGAGCTTTTGCAGGGCCAGCGCGACGCGGCGTGGGCCGAGGTCGCGCGGAGGCTCGCGCACGAGATCAAGAATCCGCTGACGCCGATCCAGCTGTCCGCCGAGCGTCTGGCCGTCAAGCTGGCGGCGCGCCTGGACGCCGTCGACCAGGAGACATTGCGTCGCGGGACGCAGACGATCATCTCGCAGGTGGCGGCAATGAAGCACATGGTCGACGACTTCGCGATCTATGCGCGCCAGCCGCGGCCGGGGCAGATGCAGGGGGTCGACGTGGGCGGGCTCTTGCTCGACGTGCTGGCTCTGTACGACAATCTGCGCCCGCACGTTACCCTTGCGCTACCGGACGCTCCGGTCATCATCCAGGGGGAGCCGACCCGGCTTCGCCAGGTTTTCCACAATCTGCTTCAGAATGCGATGGACGCGCAGTCGGGCCACGAGCCGCAGATCGACATCACGCTGTCGCTGAAAGGCGGCGAAGCGCAGTTGACGTTCGGCGACCGTGGGCCCGGGTTTTCGGATAACGTGCTCGAGCATCCGTTCGAGCCTTACGTGACAACCAAGGCAAAAGGCACCGGTTTGGGCTTGGCAATCGTGAAGAAGATCGTCGACGAGCACGCAGGCCGCGTGACGCTCGAGAACGCGGCACCGCACGGCGCGCGCGTCACGCTGCATTTCAGGGCACTCAAGTCCGCGGCGGCCGCATGAGCGACGCGCGCACGGCCCAGGCTCGAGAAATCCTCGTCGTCGACGACGAGATCGGCATCCGCGAGCTGCTGTCGGAGATATTGCAGGACGAGGGCTATCGCGTGGCGCTCGCCGAGAACGCGAGCGAAGCCCGCGCGTACCGACTGCGCCAGCAGCCCGCGCTCGTGCTGCTCGACATCTGGATGCCCGACACCGACGGCGTTACCTTGCTGCGCGAGTGGGGCTCGAGCGCGCAGTTGACGATGCCCGTCATCATGATGTCGGGACACGGAACGATCGAGACCGCGGTCGAAGCCACCCGCATCGGCGCCTTCGATTTCCTCGAGAAGCCGATCGGACTGTCCAAGCTTTTGACGACGATCGCTCGCGCATTCAAGAAGGCAGCAACGAAGGAGCCGCGCCGCATCTCGCTCGCGGCACTGGGATCGAGCAGCGCGGTGCGCGATACCGAAAAGGCGATGGAGTCGCTCGTGGCGGCCCGTCGCCCCGTCCTCGTTCTCGGCGAGCCGGGTACCGGCCACGACACCGTCGCGCGGGCGCTGCAGACGTCGGGATCCCCATTCGTCGCGCTGCAGACGGGCGCGCGGTTGTCGAACAACCCGCTGTCGCTGCTCGAGGAAGCGCGCGAAGGCGTGCTTTATTGCATGGAAGTCGGGCAGTATTCGCGGGCCGAGCAGAAAGGCCTCGCGTTCCTGCTGCCGAAGCTCGACCGACACAACATCGTGCTCGTCGCCACCAGCGCCGAGCCGCTCGCCAACGCCGCCGCCGAAGGTCGCTTCGACGCCGCGCTCTTGTCGCAGCTTTCGGCCGGCGCGGTCGTGCTGCCGCCGTTGCGCGCGCGTCGCGACGACATCCCGGTGCTGATCGAACGCTACTGGCGCGCGTCGGGCGCTGACGAGCGGTCGGCGCCGCTGCTGGCGTCGTTGTCGCCGGCCGCGCTGACGGCGCTGTCGAACGCGTACTGGCCCGGCAACCTCGACCACTTGCAGAGCGTCGTGACGAACCTGCAGGTGGTGCGCGGCGAGATATCGACCGACCTCGTCAAGCGCCTTCTGGGCGAATCGGCGTCGCCGAACCAGGTACTGGCGCCCGAGATCACGACGCGATTCTTCGAGCTCCCGCTACGCGAGGCCCGCGAGGCGTTCGAGCGGATCTACTTCGAGCAGCTGCTCGGCCGCGAGCAAAGCAACATGAGCAAGGTCGCGGAAAAGGCGGGGCTCGAGCGCACCCACCTGTATCGCAAGCTGAAGCAGCTCAACATCCGCTTCTCGCGCCGCACCGACGACAGCGCGGCGACTTGACCGCGGGCGCGGAGCGGCGACGTTGACTACGGCGGCGGCCACTGCGGGGGCCCGCGGCAGGATGTGGCCGCTGGTCATCGGCGCGGTCGGCGTCGTCTACGGCGACATCGGCACGAGCCCGCTCTACACGCTGCGCACGGCGTTCACGGGCTCGTACGGGCTTTCGCTGGCGCCGGGCAACGTGCTGGGCGTGCTGTCGGTCATCGTGTGGGCGCTCGTCATCGTCGTCACGCTGAAGTACATCACGCTGATCATGCGTGCGGACAACCGGGGCGAGGGCGGAATCCTCGCGCTGACGGCACTCGTGTCGCGCGGGATCGAGGATCATGCGCGGCTGCGGTGGTGGCTTGTCGGCCTCGGCATCTTCGGCGCGGCGATGTTCTATGGCGATGGCATGATCACGCCGGCCATCACCGTGCTCGGTGCGGTCGAGGGGCTCGGCGTGATCGCGCCCGCGCTGCAACCGTACATCGTCCCGCTCGCCGTGGTCATCCTCGTCGCGCTCTTTGCGATCCAGCGCACGGGCACAGCGCGGCTTGGCGCCGTTTTCGGACCGGTGATGATGGTCTGGTTCGTCGTGCTGGCGGTGTTCGGCGCGATGCAGATCATCCGGGATCCGCACGTGCTCGCCGCGCTCGACCCGACGTACGCGGTTCGCTTCTTCCGCGCCAACCCCGGCGTCGCGTTCGCGGCGTTCGGTGCCGTCGTGCTGGCCGTCACCGGGACGGAGGCGCTGTACGCGGACATGGGGCATTTCGGCAAGACGCCCATCCGGCGGGCGTGGGTGTTTTTCGTGATGCCGGCGCTGCTTCTGAACTATTTCGGCCAGGGCGCGCTGATCCTCGCCGATCCGGCGGCGATCCAGAATCCGTTCTACCTGCTGGCGCCGGAGTGGGCGCGCGCGCCGCTGCTGATCCTCGCCACGGCGGCGGCGATCATCGCGTCGCAGGCGGTGATTTCGGGCGCGTTCTCGCTCACGCGCGCCGCCATCCAGATGGGCTATTGCCCGCGGCTCACGATCCTGCACACGTCCGAGCGTGCGATCGGGCAGATCTACGTGCCGTTCATTAACTGGATGCTGCTGATCGCGATCATCGCGCTGGTCTTCGGGTTCCGCAATTCGGACAACCTCGCGGGCGCGTACGGCATCGCCGTGACGATGGCGATGCTGATCG
>JBDTNI010000101.1:0-6945 GCA_039933815.1 Betaproteobacteria bacterium | reverse complement strand
ACCCGACGGGCCTGCATCGGGAACGACGCGGATAGTCATCCAGCGCCGTGCACCATTGGCGCCCGCGACGAGCCGGTCGAACGCCGTCGATTCGCCCTGCAGCGCGCGCGTCAGCATCGCCTGCGCGCTTTCGTAGATACCCTGCCCCACGACCTCGCGCAGCCGCAGGTAGCCGACCTGCTCGACCGAAAGGCCGAAATAAAGCAGGAACGCGCGATTGACGTAATGGCAGCGTTCGTCGCGATCGATGTAAGCCACCGGCGCCGGCACGCCGTCCATGATCGCTCGCAGCTGCGATTCCCGCGCGGCGAGCGCGTCCTGGGCGAGCTTGAGGTCGGTGATGTCGTGGCCGACGACGTACTCGCCGCGGACTGAGCCATCGAGATTGAGGTCGGGCACGCAGCGCGCGCGTATCCATCGCGTGCGCCCGACCACGTCGATGACGACGCGCTCATAGGTCATCGCCTCGCTCTTGACCTCGCGGTCGCGATCGGGCGTGAGTGCCTGCGAGCCTTCCGCGCCGAGGAGTTCCTCGGGCTTCTTGCCGAGCACCTCGTCGCGCGTCAATCCGTAGAGGTCGAGAAACGCCTCGTTGACGAAGACGTAGTGACGCTCGGCATCGAGATAGACGACGGGTTCCGGAATGTTGTCGGTGAAAAGCCGCAGCTGCTTCTCGCGCGCCGCGAGTGCCTGCTCCGTCTGCTTAAGGTCGTGGATATCGTATTCGGTGCAGTACAGGCCGCGAACCTTGCCGGTCGAGTCGAGGTCCGGCGCCATGCGGCCGTGCATCCAGCGGCGCTGGCCGTTGGCATTCTGTCCGATGCGCTCGTACTCGACATGCTCGCCGGCCTGCGCGCGCTTCAGCACCGGGCGCAGGAACGCGGCAACATCGGGCGCCATCACCTCGAACGGCGTCTTGCCGTAGATTTCGTCCTGGGGCTTGCACACCCAGTTGGCAAAAGCCTGGTTGACGAACGTGTAGTGAAGGCTCTTGTCGAGGTAGGCGATCGGACCGGGAATGTTGTCGGCGAAGAGCCGCAGCTGCGACTGCTGCGACTTCAGCGCGTCGCGAACCCGGACGTCGTCCTCGATGTCGTTCCAGACGACGAACGCACCGCCGACGCGACCGCCCATCTCACGATCGGGAAACAGCGTGACGCGAACCCAACGCAGCTCTCCCGACGCGCGCCGCTCGCGACGCTCGTACGCGACCGTCGCGCCTGCGAACGCCCGCTCGATGTAGCCCTGCATTTCCGTCAGCGCGTCTGACGGGAGGAAGTCGCCCAGCGTGTGCCCGAGCAGATCGTCGGCCGGGACGCCGATCCAGTCGGCGAACGGCTTGTTGGCGAAGCGCAGTCGCAGCTGACGGTCGAAATGCAGGATCGGAAGACCGACGCTGTCAGTGACGAGCCGCAGCCGGTGCTCGCGCTGACCCGCCTCGAGCTCGAGGCGTTTCAGCTGGTCGACATCGCTGTAGGTGGCAAGGAACCCGCGAATATGTCCCTGGGGGTTGCGATCCGGGTAGAAATCGACGCGCATCCACAGCGAGCCACGGCCAGGGACCGCGAGCTGCCATTCGTAGCCCGTACGCTCGCCGCCGAGCGCGGCGTCGATGTACGCGCGATAGAGCTGGTAATTCTCCCGCCCGAGAACCTCGATGATCTCGCGTCCCAGGACCTCGTCCGAGCGCTTGCCGAACCACTCGAGCAACGCCTTGTTGACGAACCGGTAGCGCTGGTTGCGATCGATATACGCGATCGGCGTGCCGAGTGCGTTCAGCTTTCGCTGCGACAGCGCAAGCAGCGGGCCGCGGTCGATCGCGTCACCCACCGACTGGGGCACCGGTGCAAGTTCAACGCGACTGATCGAGCGGGTGAGAGCCATCGGGCCGTTTTCTTTCGGGATCGTCGACGCCCCGTCGCAGGCCCGAAGGCCGCCCGCAGGCGTCCCCCCGGCATACGTGCGCTCCCGCGCACCCTTTTCGAGCGTCAGCGTCAAAAAGCAAGGATCGGGCCCGCCCTCCGAGGCCCGTGGCCAATGCGAAGCCCTCCGCGGGTGCCTCCGCCGACCGTCGTCAGCTAACCCTGTACGTCACACCCCGACAACCGGTCCCATGCGCAAGCGCCTAGCGACGCAAGGAATTCCCGCGATGTTGCGGCGCGAGCGGGGCTTGACCGGGCACCGCAACGAGTTGAGTGCGAGCGCGAACAGCGGTTTTGTACAATCATCCGGGATCAACGACCGGCAATCTCGACGCCAAGGGCTGCGCTGTAGGACCGAACCGACCCACTGTCGGGGGAAGGGCCGACTCTCCTCCCGCGGACAGCGCCGCTAATATCGAAGACTCGATGCCGCGATTTTCGGCGCCGCAACCACGGAGCTTCCGTCATGACCCGCAATCAAACCCTCCTCGCCACCGCACTGATGCTCGCCACCGCGACGGCGAGTGCTGCCGAGTTGACGCTGTTCGGGCGCGAGAACTTCAGCGGCCGGCGTTTCCAGGCCAACGACGCGATCAGCAACCTCGACCGGACCGGCTTCAACGACCGCGCATCGTCGGTGATCGTCCGCGACGGGTCGTGGCAACTGTGCGAGGACGCGTACTTCCGAGGGCGGTGCGTAACGTTGCAGCCCGGGCGCTATTCGTCGTTGCGCGAGATCGGACTGAGCGACCGGATCTCGTCGGTCCGGGAACTGGGGGGCTGGGGTGAGGCACCGCGTCCCGAAGGCCGCGGTGAAGGCCGGTGGGGCGGCGGTTCGCGCGCCGTGCTGTTCTCCAATCCCGATTTCCGCGGCGAACGCTACGTTATCGACGACAATGTGCTGCCGGACCTGGCGAATTCGGGCTTCAACGACCGCGCGTCGTCGCTGCGCGTCGAGCATGGCTACTGGATCTTTTGCAGTGACGCAGCGTTCCGGGGCACGTGCAGGACGTTCGGGCCCGGCAGCTACCCAGCGCTCGGCTGGGGACTCGACAACAAGGTATCGTCGGGGCGACGCATCTCCGAGGACTATCCGTATAACGGCAACCCGAACTGGAACAGCCGCCGCTGATCGATTGCGACAATGCCGATCGTCGACGACCTTGCCGGCCTGCGGTGCATCCTGACGCAATCGCGGACCCTGGCGGTCGTCGGCCTGTCGGCGCAATGGAACCGGCCGAGCTTCTTTGCGGCGAAGTACATGCAGCAGCATGGGTATCGCATCGTTCCCGTGAACCCCCGCTACGACCGCGTGCTGGGCGAAGTCTGCTACCCGAGCGTGCGCGACGTTCCCGGGAAGATCGACATCGTCGACTGTTTCCGGAAAGCGGAGGATATCCCGGCGCTCGCCGACGACGCGATCGCGGTGGGCGCCGGGGTGCTCTGGATGCAGCTCGGTATCGAGCATGACGACGCCGCGCAGCGCGCGAGCGAAGCGGGTCTGGACGTCGTTATGAACCGCTGCGTGAAGATCGAGCATGCACGCATTCTCGGCGGGCTGAACTTCGCCGGCGTCAACACCGGCGTCGTGTCGGCAAAACGCGCGCGCGCCCCGGTGCGCTGACGTGCCGCGCGGCGCCGTTGCATAATTGCGCTCCGCCGGGCGTAGCCCGCTGACACCGCGCCGGCGACGGCGCCCGACGATGCCCGATCACCGCTTCGATTTCGACACGCTGTGCCTTCACGCAGGCCAGATTCCGGATGCTGCGACCGGCGCTCGCGCGCAGCCGATCTACCAGACGACGTCGTTCGTGTTCGACGACGCCGATCATGCCGCGTCGCTTTTCAACCTGCAGACGTTCGGCAACGTCTACTCGCGGATCTCGAACCCGACCGTCGCCGCGCTCGAGGAACGCGTCGCCGCGCTCGAAGGCGGCCGGGCTGCGCTTGCCGCGGCCAGTGGCATGGCGGCCCAGATGCTGGTGTTCCTTACGCTGGCGCAGCAGGGTGACCACATCGTCGCGTCGCGCTCGCTGTACGGCGGCTCGTATTCGCAGATTGCCGTCACGCTGCGACAATTCGGGATCGACGCGACGTTCGTCGATGCCGGCGACTTGGATGCGCTTCGCGCCGCGGTGCGGCCGGCGACGCGATGCGTCTACGCCGAAACGATCGGCAACCCGCAGCTAAACGTGCCGGACCTCGAGGCCCTCGCGGCCATCGCACACGATGCCGGCGTTCCGCTGGTGATCGACAACACGCTCGCGTCGCCCTACCTGTGCCGTCCGTTCGAGCACGGCGCCGATATCGTCGTGCACTCGCTGACGAAGTACCTCGGCGGGCACGGCACGACGATGGGCGGGATCCTCGTCGAGTCCGGGCGCTTTCCGTGGGACAACGGCAAGTTTCCGCAGATGACGGAACCATCGCGCGGCTACCACGGCGTCATCTTCCACGAGACGTTCGGCGACTTCGGATTCACGATGAAGGCGCGAATGGAGACGATGCGAACGCTCGGCCCGACGTTGGCGCCGCTGTCGGCGTTCCTGCTGATGCAGGGCATCGAGACGCTGCACCTGCGGATGCCGCGCCATTGCGAATCGGCGCTCGCCGTCGCCGAGCGCCTCGCGCGGCACCCCGCGGTGTCTTGGGTGAATTACCCGAAGCTGCCCGACCATCCGACGCGCGCGCTGGCCGACCGGTATCTTCCACGCGGCGGCGGCGGCATCCTGACGTTCGGCGTCAAGGGCGGTGCTCCAGCAGGAGTACGCTTCATCGAGGCCGCGCAGTTCCTGTCGCATCTCGCCAACGTCGGCGACGCGAAGTCGCTGATCATCCACCCCGCGTCCACGACGCATCGCCAGCTCGACGACGCCGAGCAGCGCGCCGCCGGCGTGCTGCCGGAGATGATCCGGCTGTCGGTGGGCCTGGAATCGCTCGGCGATATCCTGTGGGACATCGACCAGGCGCTCGACGCCTCACAGCGGCCTGCCCTTCAGTGAGCACATGCCGATGAATCGTTACGCGAGCATTCCGTGGCCTTGGGCCGCGCTTTTCCTGTCCATCGCCCTCGCTGGACAGGAACTGCTGCTCCGCTGGCTGGGCGCCGAGCCGTCGCTGTCGCAGGCTGTCTACCGCGTTTCGCTGATGACGCTCGGCTTCGCCTCGCTGGCGCTCATCCTGTTGCCGCCGCGCCGGCCGGCCTATCTGCTCGGCTTCCTCGTCTGCGCGGCGCTGATGGCCTGGGCCTTCTGGCTGCAGTACGGCGAGGGACTCGAGCCCTGCCCGCTCTGCATGTTCCAGCGCGTTGCCGTAATCGCGGTCGGCATCGTCTTCCTGATCGCGGCGATCCACAACCCGCGCCGTTCGGGCGCCGCCGTTTATGCGATGTTGACGCTGCTGATCGCCGGTGCCGGCGCCGCGTTCGGCGGCCGCCAGATCTGGCTGCAGTCGCTGCCGAAGGACAAGGTGCCGAGCTGTGGCATGGGGCTCAACTACATGATGGACACGATGCCCTTCATGGACGTGTTCCGGCGCGTGCTCGAAGGCAGCGGCGAATGCGCCGAAAAGGGCTGGGTGTTCCTCGGGCTGTCGATCGCCGGCTGGACGTTCGTGTTCTTCGCCAGCATGATCGCGGCCGCCCTCGCGCTGATCAGGCGCGACTGATCCTTCGCGCGCCGCTCATTTCAGCACCTCGTCGCGCTCGCGCAGATGGGCGACCTGCTCGGCGCGCAGGTGCTCGAACCCGCGCGCCAGCCCTTCCTCGAGCATCGACGCCATCTGCGCCGCTGAGTGGAGGCGCGACACGAAAACAAAGTCGGCGCCGGCTTCGTACAGCGCCAGCGCGGACGCCGCGCGATTGGCGGTGACGACGACACCGGCATGCGGGCACAGGCGCCGCGCCTGCTGGAGGAGCCGCAGGTTGCTGGTCCCCTTCAGGATGGTGTCAGGAATCGTCGACACGACGAGTTTCGCATCGTGCACCGATGCGTGATGCAGCGTGTCCATGCTCGCCACGTCGCCGTATCGGCAACTGATGCCGCGCCGTGTCAGCTCGGCGTGGACGTCGGGGTTGAAATCGATGACGAGCAGCCGCGCGAGCAGCGGATGATGCGATCGCTCGTATTCGTGCACGAGCGCGCTCGCCTCGGTGAAAAAGCCGAGCACGACCACGTCCTTGCCAGCCAGCGCGCGGGCGGCCGCTTCGCGCTCCTGTCCCCGGTCGAGGTCGTCGAGTCCCGCGCGTCGCAGCCAGCCCGCGATGCGCTCCTGCAGTGGATGGCTGTAGCCGATCAGGTAGGTCGACGCCACCGACGTGAACGCAAATACGAAGATCAGCAGGCTGACCGTCTTCTGGTCGATATGGCGATAGCCGAGCCCGATCGCTGCAATGACCATCGCAAACTCGCTCATCTGCGCGAGGTTGATCGCGGGCAGAAGACTGGCGCGGTGTCCCTGCTTCAGCACGCGCAGGATCGGGAACACGACGATGAAGCGGCTCGCGACGAGGAAGCCCGAGGCGAGGAGCGCCATCGCGATGACGTCGAGTGCCGGCATCGGAATCTGCATGCCCAGCGCGACGAAGAACAGCGTGACGAAGAAGTCGCGGATGCTGACGACCTTGGCCACGACATCCAGGTTGTACGGAAACGTGGAGATCGCGACACCGGCGATCAGTGCGCCCATTTCCCGCGACAGCCCTGCCGCATTCGCGGCCGCGCACACGATGAAGCACCACGCGAGCGACCCGATCAGCACGAGCTCGGGGACCTTCGCCACCGATCGAAACAGCCGCGGCAGCAATGTCTTGCTGATGACGAGCGTCACGGCGACGAGCAGCACGCCGCTTCCAAGCGACCCCAGCAGTTTGCCGAACTGCGGATTCAGCAAGTTGGGCTGGACGCCGAGCACGACGATCGCCCAGATGTCCTGGAAAATAAGCACGCCGAGCGTGATCCGTCCCGGCAGCGTGTCGAGCTCGAACTTGTCGTACAGCAGCTTGACCACGATCATCGTGCTGCTG
>JBDTNI010000100.1:0-6980 GCA_039933815.1 Betaproteobacteria bacterium | reverse complement strand
GCCGCCATTCGGTCATCGCCCGCATCGGCGCGCTGCCCGTGCCGGTGCAGATCATGACGATGTGGCTCTTCGGATGGTTAGGCATCAGGAAGCTGGCGCCGAACGGTCCGATGACGTCGACCTTGTCGCCCACCTGCAGGTCGCACATGTAATTGCTCGCGACACCGCGGACCGGGTTACCGTCGTGATCGGCGAGCACGCGCTTGATCGTCAACGACACGTTGTTGTAATGCGGCCGTTCGCCGTTGCGCGGGCTCGCAACCGAGTACTGCCGCGCGTGGTGGGGCCGTCCGGAAACGTCGACGCCAGCGGGCACGACGCCGATCGACTGGCCTTCGAGCACCGGAAACGGCGTGGCGCCGAAGTCCAGCACGACGTGATGCGTGTCGTACTCGCGTCCGACCTCGGTCACGCGCACGTTGCCGCTCACGGTGGCGGTGAGCGTCTTCGTGACGGACTTCGGTCCGTACAGGTTCGTGAACGCATGCGCGGCCGACCAGGGCGGCAATTGCGCGCCGTAGTGCTTGCTGCTGAACGTGTCGTCGACGCTCGGGGGCACCGCGGACGCGGCGGCCCCCGCCGCTGTCAGCGCGTCGGCGGCACTCCCTGCGTCGGCCAGCGTCGCGTCGCCGCGCTCCGCGGGCAGCTCTGTCCAGCCCAACTGCACCTCAGTGCTGTACGCGCGCGCGCGCGGTACGTGGCGCCAGTTGTCGATCGAACCCGTCGGACAGGGCGCGATGCACGCCATGCACAGGTTACAGAGGGAGGCGTCGACGACGTAATTGTTCGCATCGTGCGTGATCGCGTTCGACGGGCAGACCGATTCGCACGTGTTGCAGCGAATGCAGATCTCGGGATCGATCAGGTGCTGCTTGATGACGACGACGTCCGGCGCGCCCATCGATCCTTCCCCGTTATCCCCGCGCACCGCTGACGCCAGCGCATGGCTTCCGTGATGCACGATAGCAAAGCAATCCGCGCGGGAAGCACTCAGTTGAAACGGACGTACTCGAAGTCCAGCGGCTGTCGGTTGACGCCCATCGGGGGCGGCGCGATCCAGTTCGCGAATTTACCCGGCTCGACGACGCGGCCCATCAGGCCTGCGACGTATGCGCGGTCCGCCGCGCTCGGCAGCCATTCGTCGCGTCTGGCGGCCCAGTCGGCGGCATCCACCACGCGGCCGTCGGGCGAGACCTTTGTGCCGGCGAGCGTTCCGATGCTGCGGTGAAAAGCCTTGTGAGGCGCCGTCAGCCGGAACGGGAGGCTCGCTTTCTCGATCACGCGATTCCAGCGACCGACGCCCGCGATACTGTCCTTGATGTAGTCGTCGCGCAGTACTTCGTTCAGCGCATTCAGCAGCGGGACTTCCCGCTCGACGAGGCGGCCATCCTGCACGGCGAGTACGCGGTACGTCTGGCCGCGCAACTGATGGTCGTCGGTCCGCTTGCCCTCGTCGTACCGGCCCTTGAGCCCGGTGCTGTAGAACGTCGCGGCGTTGCTCGACTCGTCCGCGCCGAACAAATCGACGGTCACGCTGAAATGAAAGTTGAGGTAACGCTGGATCGTCGGCAGGTCGATGACGCCGGCCGCGCGCAGCTTCGCCGGGTCGTCGGTCCCGAGGTCGTTCATCGCCGCGCACGTCCGCTGGATCACGCGGCTGATGCCCGATTCACCGACGAACATGTGGTGCGCTTCCTCGGTGAGCATGAACTTCGTCGTGCGAGCGAGCGGATCGAAGCTGCTCTCGGCCAGCGCGCACAGCTGAAACTTGCCGTCGCGGTCGGTGAAGTACGTGAACATGAAGAACGACAGCCAGTCCGGCGTCGCTTCGTTGAACGCCTGCAGGATGCGCGGGTTGTCCTGCTGTCCGCTGCGCCGCTGCAAGAGCGCCTCGCCTTCCTCGCGCCCGTCGCGGCCGAAGTGCTTGTGCAGCAGGTACACCATCGCCCACAGGTGCCGACCCTCCTCGACGTTGATCTGGAACAGATTGCGCAAGTCGTACATGCTAGGCGCCGTCGCGCCGAGGTGGCGCTGCTGCTCCACGCTCGCGGGCTCGGTGTCGCCCTGGGTGACGATGATCCGGCGCAGGTTGGCCCGGTATTCGCCGGGCACGTCCTGCCACGCCGCTTCGCCGAGGTGATCGCCGAAATGGATCTTGCGATCCGCGTCGCCGGGATTCAGGAAGATGCCCCAGCGATAGTCGGGCATTCTGACGTGACCGAACTGAGCCCAGCCTTGCGGGTCGACGCTCGTGGCCGTGCGCAGGTACACGTCGTACTGCTGCGTCCCGTCGGGGCCCATCTCGTCCCACCAGCGCAGAAAGCTGGGTTGCCACTGCTCGAGCGCGCGCTGCAACGCGCGGTCGTCCGCAAGGTTCACGTTGTTGGGAATCCTGTCGCCGTAGTTCATTGTGCTCATCGTCTCGCTCCTGAGGTGGCGCTACACGCGGTTCCAGTCGAATCCCGCCTTGTCGCCCTTGCCGTACACCTTGAGCGCACCTTTTTCGCCGACTGCGTTGGGACGTTGAAAAATCCAGTTTTGCCACGCGCTAAGGCGGCCGAACACGCGCGTGAGCATGTTCTCCGGTCCGTTGAAACGCAGATTGGCTTCCATGCCGGTCAACGCGTCGGGGCTCATCGCCACGCGCTCCTCGATTGCGATGCGCGTTTCGTCGGCCCAGTCGATGTCGTCGGGATTGCTGGTGACCAATCCGAGCGCAAAGGCGGCCTTCGCATCGAGTGGCTGGCCGGACCGGGCGCGGACGGCGTCGAGCGCGGGCTGCTCGTCGTAGAAGCGACGCTGCAGCCTGCTCTGGCCGGTGACCATCGGGTAGAAGCCGAAATTCGTGTCGCCCACCGTGAGGGTCGGCGCCTTCGAAGGATCGTCGGGCAGCGCCAGGTGATAGCTGCGGTCGCAGGCGAGGGCGAGCTCGAGCAGCGTGCCTGCGAAGCACGAGCCGGGCTCGAGCAGCGCGAAGAGGCTCCGCGACGAAAGATCGAGTCGGCTGAACGTGCGGCGGAGCAGGCCGATCGTTTCGCGCACGAGCCAATGGTCGCTGAACGCCACGAGCGTGGCGTCCATGGCGAGGACGGCGGCCGGATCGCCTTCCGTCTTGACGAGCCACGTGCCGATGTCGGGTTCGTTGGTTCGCAGCTCGAGGATCGCATCCTCGAGCTCCCGACCCATCTGCAGCGGATACCAGCTGGCGGCGGCGGCCTCGATGCCGGCAATATCACCGGGATGGGCGCCAACAGGACCCTTGACGACGAGGGTCGCAGTGCGTCGCGCGCGATCGATGCCGACGTCCACGTTCGGATAGTGAAGTCCCTGCGAATCTATCGTCCGCGCGAGCGGCGGCAGTACCACGCCGCGCCCGTCGGCGGGACGATCGCTGGCCGCGGCGAGTTCCAGCGCGCGGGCGCGCACCGTGGCCGCGAATGCGGCGGGCTTCGCGATGGCGTCGACAAGACGCCAGTCCTTGGCGCGCTGGCCGCGTACGCCCTCGACGCTCGTGCAGAAGAGGTCCGCGAGATCGTGGCGGACGCGTTTCTTGTCGGTCACGCGGGTCAGTCCGCCGGTGCCGGGCAGCACGCCGAGCAGCGGGACTTCCGGCAGGCTCACCGCGCTGGAGCGGTCGTCGACGAGAATGATCTCGTCACAGGCAAGCGCCAGCTCGTAGCCGCCCCCCGCACACGCGCCGTTGACGGCGGCGAGGAACTTGAGGCCGCTGTGCGCACTGCTGTCCTCGAGGCCGTTGCGGGTCTCGTTGGTGAACTTGCAGAAGTTCACCTTCCACGCATGGCTCGAGAGGCCGAGCATGAAGATGTTCGCACCCGAGCAGAACACCTTGTCCCGTGCGCTGGTGACGACCACCGTGCGAACCTCGGGATGCTCGAAGCGGATGCGGTTGACCGCGTCGCTCAGTTCGATGTCGACGCCGAGGTCGTAGCTGTTGAGCTTCAGCTTGTAACCGGGCCGCAACCCGCCGTTCTCGTCGATGTCGGCGGCGAGCGTCGCGATCGGACCGTCGAAAGCCAGCTTCCAATGGCGGTAGCGGGTGGGGTGCGTCTGGTAGTCGACGCGCGGGGTTTCGCTCACGAAGTCTCCGGTGTGGCAACTCAACGCAGGCGTGCGGCGTTGATAGGCAATTCAATGCGTTGAAATATCGTCGGTCAAGCACTTTCATTCATAAGCGCGCCGGTCAGCATGGCAGCCGAAGGGTGTCGCGCACGCGCGCCCGCAACGCCAGAAACGTCGGTTCGAGCGTGGCCTCGCTCGTGTCGACGCGAAGCGCCGCCTTCGCATAGAATGCAGTCCGTCCGGCGAGGATGCTCTTGAGGTCGGCCATCGCTTCATGGTTGCCTGCCATGGGACGCATGTCGCCTTGCGCCGCAACCCGGGTCATGTGATCGTCGGGATCGGCCTTGAGCCAAACCGTCGTGCAATGCGAAAGCAGCAGATTGAACGTAGCCGGGTCCGAGACGATTCCGCCGGGCGTGGCAATCACGGCCTCGGCGTAGATGCGGATCGCCCCTTCGAGGGCGCGCCGCTCGTAGCGCCGATAGGCGTTCTGGCCGTACAGGTTCTGGATCTCGTGAATCGGGCATCCGGCCAAGGTTTCGATCTCGCGGCTGATCTCGACGAACGGAAAGCCGAGATCGTCGGCGAGCATACGCCCGAGCGTGCTCTTGCCGGCGCCCCGCAGACCAATGAGCGCGACGCGCCGACTTTGCGCGCCGGTCCCCGCACACGCAACGTCGTCGTTGCCAACGAGCCCACCGATCGATTCGCGAACGCGACGCAGCGTCGCTTCGTCGACGTTCTCGAGCAGTTCCCGGATCATCAGCCATTCCGGCGAACGCGTCGTCGGATCGCCGACCAGTTCGGCGATCGAGCAGGACAGTGCGTCGGACACCTGCAGCAGCACGAGCATCGAGGCGTTGCCCACACCATATTCGAGATTGGCGAGGTGGCGCTCGGAGACGTCGGCCGCGGCCGACAGGGCCTTGCGTGTCATTCCGCGGCGCGCGCGCAACGCCCGCACGCGTTCGCCCAGTCCGACGAGAAACGGATGCTTCGCGCCGGCCGGCGCGTCGCCGCCCGCGGGCCGTGCATGCCCGTCGAGCGTTGGATCGTCGTCGCGGCGGTCAGCGACGCAGGATGGCAGTATAGTGCTTGACACGGTGGTGGTCCGTCGCCAAAGTCGCAAACACGCAAGATACTGCAATGTCCGCGAGACGACAACCGTGCATCTCGTGCGCTCGGACCACACACGGCTGTATCGACCGGTGCGTGCCCGGCTGGCGAGTCGCCGGGTTTGCGCGGTTCGAGCGTAGCCTCGGAAGCGCCGCCGCCTGTTGGAGGAAACCGCTTTGAACGACACCCCGCATATCGCCGCGAACGACGCCACCGACGTCGCCGCGCCGCCCGCGCAGTTCAATTTCGCCCGCTACCTGCTCGACGTCAACAGCGATCGCGCACACAAGGCTGCGTTCATCGACGATCGGTCGACGCTCGACTACGGTGCACTCTCCGAGCGCGTACGGCGGTTCGCATCGGGTCTGCGTACGCTGGGCCTTCGGCGCGAGGAGCGCGTCCTGGTTCTGATGCACGACTGCAATGACTGGCCCGTGAGCTTTCTCGGCACGCTGTACGCTGGGTGCGTCCCCGTAGCAGTCAACACGCTGCTCACCGCCGACGACTACGCGTACATGCTCGAGCATTCGCGCGCGCAGGCGGCCGTCGTCTCGGGGGCGCTGCTGCCGGTGCTGAGCGCAGCGATGACGCGCGCGGATCACGAGGCGACCCGCGTCATCGTGTCGCATCCGGTCGCGCCCCTGCGCCCCGATGAAACCGAGTTCGGCGCCTTCGTGGCCGCGCACGCGGCGGCCGCGGACGCCGCCCCGACGGCCGCGGACGATCCGGCGTTCTGGCTGTATTCGTCCGGTTCCACCGGCCGGCCGAAAGGCACCGTGCACTCTCACGCGAATCCGTACTGGACGGCGGAGCTCTACGGGAAAGGTGTGCTGCAGTTGCGCGAGGACGACGTCTGCTTCTCCGCCGCGAAGCTGTTCTTCGCATACGGTCTGGGCAATGCGCTGACATTTCCGATGGGCGTGGGCGCCACGACGCTGCTGATGGCCGAGCGGCCCACGCCCGACGCGATATTCAAGCGCTGGCTCGGCAACGACGGCGGCGTGCGACCGACGGTTTTCTTCGGTGCACCCACAGGCTTTGCCGCCATGCTGGCGAGCCCGTCGCTCCCCGCGCGCGCGGCGGTTGCGCTGCGGCTCGCATCGTCAGCCGGCGAAGCGTTGCCCGCCGAACTCGGCGAGCGCTTTCAGCGCCATTTCGGCGTCGACATCGTCGATGGCATCGGCTCGACCGAAATGCTGCACATATTCCTGTCGAACCGCCCGGAGCGAGTCCGCTACGGGACGACAGGATGGCCGGTGCCGGGCTACGAGATCGAGTTGCGCGGCGAGAGCGGCGCGCCCGTGCCCGACGGCGAGTCCGGCGACCTGTACATCCGCGGCCCGAGCGCGGCGCTGATGTACTGGGGCAACCGGGCGAAGACGCGCGAGACGTTCCAGGGAACCTGGACGAAGAGCGGCGACAAATATGTACGCAATGCGGATGGCAGTTTCACGTACGGCGGCCGCAGCGACGACATGCTGAAGGTCAGCGGCATCTACGTCAGTCCGTTCGAGGTCGAGGCGACGCTCGTCCAGCACCCCGCCGTGCTGGAGGCTGCGGTGATCGGCAAGGAGGACAGCGACGGCCTCGTCAAGACGAAGGCGTTCGTCGTGCTGAAGCCGGGCGCAACCGCATCGGAAGCCGACCTCAAGGTCTTCGTCAAGGATCGCCTCGCCCCCTTCAAGTATCCGCGCTTCATCGAATTCGTCGCCGATCTGCCCAAGACCGCAACGGGCAAGATCCAGCGCTACAAGCTGCGCGAACTCGAAGCGTCCCGTCGCTAG
>JBDTNI010000099.1:0-7017 GCA_039933815.1 Betaproteobacteria bacterium | reverse complement strand
TCGCGATCTTCCGCGCCGGCAAGCTCGAGCAGTTCGACAGTCCCGACAACATCCTTGCGCACCCTTCGAGCACCTTCATCGCGGATTTCGTGGGCACTGACCGCACGCTGAAGCGGTTGCGCCTGGTCAAGGTGGGCGATGCGATGCATGCGCAGAGCCCGCGCGTGTCCGGCGACGCTTCCGTCGAGCAGGCGGTGGCGCTGATGACCGAGCATGGACACGAGTTCGTCGTCATCGTCGATGCCGGCGGCCGGCCAAGCGGCTTTGTTGATCTCGAATCCGTGCGCGAGCGTGCCGGCCCGGTCGGCGAGCATCGCGCAGCGCTGCCTGCGACCGTGCGTCTCGAAGACGACCTCCGCGCGGCCGTCTCGACGATGTTCATGCACGATGTCCGCTGGCTTGCGTGTGTCGACGGCGAGGGCGCATTCGCCGGTTTGATCACGCAGCCCGGCATCACCCGCATGCTCGGCGAAACGTATCGTGCGTCGGGCAGTACGCCGCACTAGCCGGGCTCATGGCAACTCGCTCGGTGATGTCGGGGCGGTGGGTGGCGGCGATTGCACTCGTCGTGGCGTTCGCGCTCGGCGTGTTCGCGCAGCGCGGCGGGTTGATCGATCAGATCGGCAAGTATCGCAGCGACATCGTGTTCCTCACGCAACAGCATCTGAAGCTCGTTGCGATCTCGGGCGGCCTCGCCATTGCCGTCGGCGTTCCGCTGGGACTCTGGCTCAGCCGTCCGCGGATGCGGCGCGTGGCCGAAACGATCATGCAGGCGCTGAACCTCGGGAGCACGATTCCCACGCTCGCGGTGCTCGCACTGGCGATGAGCCTGCTGGGAATCGGCGTGGTTCCCGCCATCTTCGGCCTGTGGGCGGCATCGCTGCTGCCGATCGTCCGCAATACGTACGCGGGGGTGCTTGGCGTTCCGACGCACTATCTCGAAGCGGCGACGGGCATGGGCATGCGGCCGATTCAGATTCTTGGCGGTGTCGAGCTGCCGAATGCGCTGTTCGTCATGTTCGCCGGCATTCGGACCGCGCTGGCGGTCAACGTGGGGACCGCGCCGCTCGCGTTCCTGATCGGCGGCGGTGGGCTTGGCGAGTTGATTTTCACCGGTATCGATCTCAACGAACCGGCCATGATGCTGGCGGGCGCGATCCCGACCGCGCTGCTGGCCATGCTCGTCGATTTCGCCGTCGGCGCGCTGGCATTCTGGGTCGTTCCGCGGGGTGTGAATCCATTGCGGTAAGCGTACGTTCTTTCGCCCGGGCACAGGATCGGGATGCTGTGAACAAGTACCAATCTTAAGGAGGCTGCATATGAACAAGAATCGGATCCTCGCGCTCGTTGCGGGGGCACTGCTCGTCAATCTCGCAACGTCCGCGGTGGCGCAGAACATCGTCGTCGGCGGCAAGAACTTCACCGAACAGCAGATCATGTCGCAGATGACCGCGCAGCTATTGCAGGCGAAGGGGTTCAAGCCCGACGTCAAGGCCGGCATGGGCAGCGCCGTGCTTCGCCAGGCGCAGGAAAGCGGACAGGTCGACGTCTATTGGGAATACACCGGCACGTCGCTGATCACGTACAACAAGATCAGCGAGCGCCTGTCGCCCGCCGACACGTATGCGAAAGTCAAGGAGCTCGATGCGGCCAAGGGACTGGTCTGGCTCAATCCTTCAAAGGCGAACAACACGTATTCGCTGGCGATGAACGCGGACGAGGCGAAAAAGCAGGGTATCGCCACGATCAGCGATCTCGCCGCGAAGGTGAAGGGCGGGGCGAAACTCACGTTCGCCAGCAACGCCGAGTTCTATGCTCGTCCCGACGGGCTGAAGCCGCTCGAGGAAAAGTACGGCTTCGAGTTCCCTCGCGACAACATCAAGCGCATGGACACGGGACTCGTCTATCAGGCACTGAAGGAACACCAGGTCGACGTAGGCCTGGTCTTCGCGACGGACGGTCGCGTGCCGGCGTTCAACTTCGTCATTCTGAAGGACGACAAGGGCTATTTCCCGAATTACGCGCTGACGCCGGTCGTCCGCAAGCAGGTCCTCGACGCGAATCCCAAGCTTGCCGAGTACCTGAACGCGCTGTCGGCCAAGCTCGACGACGCCACGATGGCGCGCCTCAACGCCAGCGTCGATGTCGACAAGAAGACGGTCGAGGACGTGGCGAAGACGTTCCTGAAGGAGCAGGGGCTGGTCTGAAGGGGTCGGATTCGACTTTCCGGACAAGATGCTTTCTCGCATCGAAGTGTTTCCGGAAAGTCGGATCTGATCTCTTTTTTCGCTGATCGCGCATCCCATTGCATTGGGTCAAACGCATCACGCGATTTACTCACGGACGCGCTCTTACAGTAAATGCCGCACACCGGCCCGCTCACGGTCGCCGCTGCACAAATCGCCTCGATGCTGGGTGACATCGACGCGAACCTGCGCAAGCATCTCGAAGTCATTGACGCGGCGCGCGCCGCTGGCGTCGACGTGCTCGTGTTCCCGGAGATGTCGCTCACCGGGCATGGGGCGGGCCCCGACACACCCCGTCTGGCGCTGCGCCGCGACGATCCGCTCGTTGCGCAGATCGCGCGTGCGTCGGGGGCGACGTGCACGGTGTTCGGGCTGATCGAGGAAGGCTCCGCGGCGCAGTTCTTCAACGCGGCAATCGCCGTGCGCGATGGCGCGATCGCGGCCGTGCACCGGAAGATCAACCTCGCCACCTACGGCAGGCTCGAGGATGGCAAGCATTTCGGAGCCGGCCGGCGCATCGATCCGTTCGACCTCGCAACCGACTGGCGCGCATCCATCATGGTGTGCGCGGACCTGTGGAACCCCGCGCTCGTGCAACTCGCCGCGCTGCAGGGGACGACGCTGCTGCTCGCGCCGATCAGCTCCGCGATCGAAGCGGTCGGCGCTGCGTTCGACAACCCGGGGGGATGGGACGTCAACCTGCGCTTTCACGCGCTCACCTACGGGATGCCCGTTGCGATGGCCAACCGGGTAGGCTGTGAAGGCGACCTGACGTTCTGGGGCGGCTCGCGCATTCTCGACCCGTTTGGACGCTCGCTCGCGCAGGCGCAGGGACGCGAAGAAGGGCTCGTGCAGGCGCGCGTCGAGTTCGACGACGTGCGGCGCGCGCGGTACCTGCTGCCGACGGTGCGCGACGCCAACCTGCCGCTGCTGCAGCGTGAGCTCGCGCGCATTGCCAATGCGCGTGACGCCGTGCACCCCGCCTGATCGACGAACGGGCGATGCGCGATTTCATCCTCGACGATGCCGACCGTGCGTTTCGCGCCGAAGCTCGCGATTTCCTGGTGCGCGAGCTCGCGCCGCGCGCGGCCGATATCGAAGACCGCGATGACTGGAACGCCGTCAAGGCGGTCGTCGCCGCGCTCGGCGACGCCGGTTACCTGCGGCTCATGTTCGCCGACCTCTACCGCGGCTCGCTCACGAGGCCCGGGCTGACGCATGCGACGATCCTTTCCGAGGAAGCGAGTGCCATCAATTATGCGTTCGAGACGACGATCGCCACCGCGCTGTCGTGTGCGTATCCGCTGCACCGCCATGCGAGCGCGGCCGTGCGTGAGCGCTTTCTCAGCGGCATCGTCGATGGCCGCATCGTCGGTGCCATTTGCGTGACGGAACCCGATGCCGGCTCCGATACGTCGCGGCTGACGACGCGCGTCGACTTCGACGCGCCTCGCAACGAGTGGGTGGTCAACGGACGGAAGCGCTACATTTCCAACGCCGGCGTCGCCGACGCCTACATCGCCTACGGCATCAGCGATGCGGAGGCGAAATCGGGCAAGGGGCTGAGCGCCGTCGTCGTCCCGGGCGGCACCGCCGGCCTGTCGTTCCCCCGCCGCTACACGTTCATGGGGCGCCGCGGCTGCGTCGTCGGGGAAGTTGCGTTCGACGACTGCCGCGTGCCGGCGGACCATCTGCTCGGCGTGCCCGGCGGCGGGATGCGCATCATGCGCGAGATGTTCAACTTCGAGCGGATCATCCTTGGTGGCTCGGGGCTGGGTGTGGCGCGCAGTGCGTTCGACATCGCCAAGGCGCACGCACAGCAACGCGATGCGTTCGGCGCCAAGCTGGGCGTCAAGGAACTGATCTGGAGCGATATCGCCGAGATGAGCTGGCGCATCGACGCAGCGGAGCTTCTCACCTATCGCGCCGCGAAGCTCTACGATGCGGGCACGGCCGCGCGGGACCTGATGAAGCCAGCGGCGATGGCGAAGCTCGTCGCGACCGAAACCGCGACCTTCTGCGCCGACAGGACCGTGCAGATCCTCGGCGGAGACGGACTCACGAAGGAATACGGACGCGCCGAGCAAATCTATCGCGATGCGCGAGCGCTGCCGATCGTCGGGGGAACGTCGGAGATCGCCCGGTATCTGATTGCGACCGCCGATCTTCCTGCGATCAAGCCCGGTCTCTGAACAGGCCCGAGTCCCATGGATATTGCCTCGATCTTCGTCCAGGCCGCCGAACGTTATCCGGACCATACGGCGCTGATTTTCGAGAACCGTCGCTGGACGTATCGCGAATGGTACGCGCGGGTACGGCGCTTCGCGCAGGGGCTCGCCAACCTCGGCGTGCGGCCGAGCGACCGTGTCGCGTTCTACGTGACGACATCCGAGAACTCGGTGACGACCTACTTTGCATGCCAACTGCTGGGTGCGGTGGCCGTGCCGCTCAATTTTCGTCTCGCCGCCGGGGAAGCCGCGGTCGTGCTGCAGGATTCCGGGGCCCGCATTCTCATCTACGGCCGCTACCTGACCCCGAACGTTCTCGAAGTGCAGAAGCGCATGCGCAGCGTCCACGATTTCATATCGTGCGCGTACGACCCGGCGAACGTGCCGCCGGGACACCATCACTTCGATACGATCGCGGACGAGACCATCGACAAGAACGTGCCGCGGCCGGTGCCGTCGTCGAGCCATCTGTCCGCGCTCGTCTACACGTCGGGTACCACCGGCCGCCCCAAAGGCGTGATGCACAACCACATCAACGACGTCGCGATCGCGATGAACTGCGTGATGGAGTACGGACTGCGGCATACCGACATCGCGCTGCACATCGCGCCGCTGTATCACGTCGGCGGCATGCAGGCGTTCTTCATCCCGCACATGATGGTCGGTGGCACGAATGTCGTCCTCGGCCACTACACTGCATTGAAGACGCTGGAGACGATACGGGCGGAGCGCGTGACGACGCTGTTCGCCGTCCCCACGCAGATCCAGGAGATGCTTCACCATCCGCAGTTCGCCGATTACGACGTGTCGAGCCTGCGGATGATCACAACCGGTGGGGCGGCGATTGCCGCGGCGACGATGGAGCGGGTGATCAGCGATTTCTGTCCGAGCATCTTCAACGGCTATGGAATGACCGAGGCGAGCCTCGCGCTGTTGCTGCATCCGGAGCATGCACTGTCGCACCTCGGCTCCTGCGGCAAGCCCACGCTGATCACGACTTGCCGCGTCGTCACGCATCGCCCCGAGGACGACGCAGGCCCCGATGACGCTGCCGCGCCCGGCGAGATCGGCCAGCTCATCGTCCGCGGTCCGCAGGTCATGTGGGGTTACTGGAACAACCCCGTCGAGACCGCGCGGAAGCTGCGCGACGGATGGCTCTACACCGGCGATCTCGTCAGCAGGGACGGTGACGGCTTTTTTCATTTCCGCGGTCGCGTCGACGACATGATCGTGTCCGGAGGCGAGAACATCTATCCGCGCGAAGTCGAGGAAGTGCTCTACCGGTGTCCGGGCGTGCAGGAGGCTGCGGTCGTCGGGATGCCCGATGAGAAATGGGGCAGCGTCGTCACCGCGTTCATCGTGCCGGACGCGCCCGGTCTCGCCGCAGCGACGATCGATGCCTTCTGCCGGTCGAGCCCCGACCTTGCGTCGTACAAGCGGCCGCGCAGGATCGTTTTCGTCGACAACCTGCCGACCAATCCCAGCGGCAAGGTGCTGAAGCGCGAGCTGATCGCGCAGTATGCCGTTCAAGCGACGGCCCGAAACGCACCCGTGCACGGCAAGGACGCAGCGCGATGATTGAACCCGTCCGCTACGAGCAGTCGGGCCATGTCGTCACCGTGACGTTGGACCGGCCGGCGACGCGTAACGCGCTGACCGATGCCGACATGGTCGACGCGTTCGTCCATGCATGCGAGCGCGCGAGCGCCGACCGTGACGTTCGCGCGCTCGTCATCACGGGCGCCGGTGCATCGTTCTCGTCCGGCGGCAACCTTAAGCACATGCGCGACCGTGAAGGCATCTTTGCCGGCGACGCCGCGCAGGTGTGCGACGGCTACCGTGCGGGAATCCAGCGGCTCGCGAGGACACTGCATGAGCTGGAGGTCCCGACGATTGCGGCGGTGAATGGCGCCGCGTACGGCGCCGGCTGCGACACGGCGCTTGCCTGCGACATCCGCATCGCCTCGGAAACAGCCGTGTTCGCGGAGAACTTCGTCAAGGTCGGCTTGATCTCCGGCGACGGCGGGAGCTGGCTGCTGCCGCGCGTCGTCGGCCTTTCGCGCGCGTTCGAGATGGCCTTCACCGGCGATCCGGTCAACGCGGCCACCGCGCTGGAGTGGGGCCTCGTCTCGCGCGTCGTCGCCCCGGACCAGCTCCTCGCCGCGGCGCGCGATCTTGCGGAGCGGATCGCTGCAAACGCACCTGCTTCGGTGCGAATGACGAAGCGGCTCATCCGCGAGGCGCAGCACGCGCGGTTCGACAGCCTGCTGGAGCTCGCTGCGTCGCTGCAGGGGGCGTGTCACCAGACGCGCGACCATCGCGAAGCCGTGCAGGCGTTCTTCGACAAGCGCCCACCGCGCTTCACCGGCGAATGAACGCCACGTCAAGCGCCGTCGCGTCGTTCGTTCATCGGCTGTCTCTCGACGCGATGCCGGCCGATGTCATACGGCAGGGCGAACGCTGTCTGCTCGATCTGATCGGCGTTGCCGCAGGCGGCGCGCTGATGCCGGCTGCGGGGATCGTCAATGCGTACGCCGCGTCGC
>JBDTNI010000098.1:0-7022 GCA_039933815.1 Betaproteobacteria bacterium | reverse complement strand
TGAGCCACGGCATCAGCGCGTGCTTCTGGAACACGACGCCGCGGTCGGCGCCGGGGCCGGTCACCGGCGCGCCGTCGAGCTCGATCGTCCCGTCGGTGGCGGGCAGAAAGCCGGCAATGCAGTTCAGCAACGTCGTCTTGCCGCAACCCGACGCGCCGATGGCGACGACGAACTCGCCGTCGTCGATCGTCAGGTTGACATCCGCCAGCGCGTCGACGAGGCCTTCCCGCGAGGCGTATCGAACGCCGAGGTGGCGAATGGCGAGGGTCGTCATCGGCGATCAAAAGTGAAAACGGCGGCGCCTGTTGCCGGACGCCGCCGTGAGACAACTATCCTGCGTTCATTCTAGCTGCAATCCGCCCGCGCGCGCATCACGGGGGCCGCCTCGCGTTGCGCGGCGCGCCGGTGCCGGTAGGCTACTTCGACGCCTTCGTCACCCACTCGGCCGTAACCGCCTTCGAATAATCCGGCGCGACCGCCGACAGCCGGCCCTGCTCCTTCAGGAAATTGGCCTGCTGCGTGAGCGCCTTCGCCACGACGCCGTTCGCGCCACCGCCGAGCCACGTCGGGGACGCCTGCTGCGCGAGCGTCGGGAATCCGTAGAGCTTCATCGTGTCGGCGACTTCCTCGAGCTTGCCGCCGCTCCACTTCGCGATGGCCTTCGCCTTGTCGGAGTCTTTCGACCAGCTCGCCGGAGCGGCCTTGTAGTCGGCGTCGGCCTTGGCGAGCGCCTTGACGAGCGCGACCATGAAGTCCGGATTTTCCTTCGCGAACTTGCGGGTGACGATCAGGCCGTCGAACGTGCACGCGCCCTCCTTGCAGATATCGCCGGAGGTCATGATGACTTTGCCGTTCGGCATGATCGTCGACAGCACCGGATTCCAGATGAACGTCGCGTCGATGTCACCGCGTCCCCACGCGGCGGCGATCTCCGGCGGCCGCATGTTGAGGATCTGCGCGTCGGAGGGCTTGATGCCGGCCTTGTTGAGCGCGTAGAGCAGCTGGAAGTGTGACGTCGACACGAACGGCGTCGCGATCTTCTTCCCCTTCAGGTCCTTGATCGAATTGATGCCGCTGCCGTTGCGCGCCACCAGCGCCTCGGCGGCCGCGATGTCTTCGAGCACCCAGAACATCTCGACATCCATCCCCTGGCTCACCGCCGTGGCGATCCCGGTCGACCCGACCTCGCCCAGCTGGACATCGCCCGAAGCCATCGCGCGGATCACGTCGCCGCCGCCGCCGAACTGCCGGTAGTTGATCTTGAAGCCCGTCGCCTTCTCGACCTCGCCGGTCTGCTGCACCCACCGCCACGGGATCATCATGTCCTGGTACGCGAACGTCACTGTCTTCTGCGCCGATGCGGCGCTGGCGCCGACGATCAGCACCGCGGCTGCCAGCAGTCCCCAAATTCGCTTCATGCTTCCTCCGTTCCGAGTGAAATGACAGGAAAAGCGTAACGCAGGCACGATGTCGCGGCTACAGCGCCGCCACGGTCTTGCGCAGGATATCGGTGATGACGTCGACGTGCTCGCGCGTCGCGATGAGCGGGGGGGCGATCAGCGCGCAGTCGCCCGTGGTCTTCAGGTGGAGGCCGTTGTCGAACAGCATCTTCTGCAGCCGGTAGCCCCGGCGGCCGGGCACGCCATCCGATTCGACGTCGAACGCGGCGAGCATGCCGTAACCGCGGATGTCGCTGATGTACGGTGCGCCGCGCAGCGAGAAAATCGCCTGCTGGAAATAGGGGGCGAGTGCGCTACCCTGCTCGAACAGGCCCTCATCACGGTAGATATCGAGCGTCGCGAGGCCCGCGGCGCAGGCGGCCGGGTGGCCCGAGTACGTATACCCGTGGAAGAACTCGATCGCGCCGTCCTGTGCCGCGCCCATCACCGTGTCGTGAATGCGCTGCGACGCGGCGACAGCACCCATCGGCTGCGTCGCGTTGGTGATGGCCTTGGCCATCGTGATGATGTCGGGCGTGACGCCGAAGCTCTGCGCGGCGAACGGCGCGCCGGTCCGGCCGAAGCCTGTGATGACCTCGTCGAACACGAGCAGGATGCCGTGTGTATCGCAGATCTTCCGCAGGCGCTCGAGATAGCCCTGCGGGGGCACGAGACAGCCGGTGGAACCCGCGATGGGCTCGACGAAGCACGCGGCGATGTTCTCGGCGCCGTAGAGATTGACGAAACGCGTCAGATCGTCCGCGAGATCGCCGCCGTGCGCGCCTTCGCCGGGGACGTAGCGGTTTTCGTCGACGTGCGTATGGCGCATGTGCACGACGCCGGCAATTCCGGGACCGTACTTGCGTCGATTGTTCACGATGCCCGAAAGCGCCACACCGCCGAAATTCACGCCGTGGTAGGCGCGCTCGCGCGACACGAACATCGTGCGCCCGGTCTGTCCGCGCGCCTGGTGATAGGCGAGCGCCATTTTCATCGCCGTGTCGACGGACTCGGAACCTGAATTGACGAAGAAGACGTGGTTGAGATCGCCGGGCGTCAGCTCGGCAACCCGCGAGGCGAGCTCGAAGCTCTTCGGGTGCGCGCGCAGGAACGGCGCCGTGAAATCGAGCTCGAGCAACTGCCGGTGAACGGCGTCGGCGATCGCCTTGCGGCCGTGCCCGGCAGCGACGCAGAACAAGCCGGACGACGCGTCGATGATGCGCGCGCCTGCGTCGGTCCAGTAGTACATGCCCTCGGCCTTGACGATGATCCGCGGATCGGCCTTGAAATCGCGGTTCGGCGTGAACGGCATCCAGAGCTCGTCCATCGACAGCGGCGGCTCCGCGGGCTGGTTGCGAAGCATGAGTTCGGCGTGACCCATCGAGACCTCCGGAATGCGCTGCGTCGGGGCGTCGGGCAGCGTGATAGCATCGTTGGCAGACATGATAAGCCCTTTGTAGCGCCGATCGGCGCACCCTACAAGGTGCCAGACCCCGCGCGGCGGCTGGGCCAGCGCGACCCCGGGGTTACGGGTGCCGCCGGTGCGCCTGGCGGGCGCCGTCACCCGGATCGACGCCGCCGATGTGGAACCAGCTGATCCAGCTTTCGTTCAGAAGCAAGGTCGGGCTGCAGGCGCAGATCCGCGAGATGCTCGTCGCCGCGATCCTCGACGGTACGCTGCCGGTCGGCGTGGCGCTCCCCTCCACCCGGGTGCTCGCCGGGCAGCTCGGCGTCGCACGCAACACGGTGGCACTTGCCTATGAACTGCTGGTCAACGAGGGCTACCTGCTGACGAAGAGCCGTCGCGGCCACTTCGTCAATCCGGAGATCGTCGCCGGGCGCGCCGGGCCGCCGGCGCGGGCGCGCGGCGCCGCGGTTCCGGCGCCGGCGAACTGGCCCCAACGTTACCGCGGTGCGGTGTCGGCGCAGCGGAACATCGTCAAGCCGCGCGACTGGCAGCGGTATCCGTATCCGTTCATCTACGGCCAGATCGATCCGGCACAGCTGCCGATGCCCGGCTGGCGCGAATGCAGCCTCCAGGCCACGTCGGCGTCGGAAGTCCGCGGCTGGGCCGGTGACCTCGTCGACGGCGACGACGCGCTGCTGATCGAGCAGATCCAGACGCGGGTGCTCGTACGCCGCGGCGTCTTCGTGTCGCCCGACGAAATCCTGGTGACGGTCGGCGCGCAGCACGCGCTGTTCATGCTCGGCACGCTCCTCGTCGATGCGCGCACCGTCGTCGGCATCGAGAATCCTGGGTATCCGGACGCGCGCAACATTTTTGCCGCGCGAACGAACAGCGTCGTGCCGCTGGCGCTCGATCACGGCGGACTCGCGCTCACTCCGGCGCTCGATCGCTGCGATTACGTCTACGTGACGCCGTCGCACCAGTGCCCGACGAACGTGACGATGCCGCTTGCCCGGCGCCAGCAGTTGCTGGAATGGGCGCAGTCCAACGATCGCGTGCTGATCGAGGACGACTACGAGATCGAGCTCGGCTTCGAAGGCCGCGCGCAGCCGGCGCTGCAAAGCCTCGATCGCAGCGGCCGCGTCATCTATGTCAGCAGTCTGTCGAAGACGCTCGCGCCCGGTATACGCATCGGCTTCATCGTCGCGAACCGCGAGCTGATCCGCGAGCTGCGCGCATTGCGCCGTCTGATGCTGCGCCATCCCGCGGCGAACAACGAGCGCTCGGTCGGGCTGTTCCTGGCGATGGGATACCACGACGCGCTGCTGCGGCGGCTCCGGCAGGCGTATGCGGACCGGTCGCAGCGCGTGGCGGCCGCGCTCGCCGCGCAGCTGCCCGACGTGACGTTCTCGACGGTCGCGGGTGCGTCGTCGTACTGGCTGCGCTTCCCCGACCACGTCGATACGCGGGCGCTCGCGCGCGAGGCGGCGGCCCTCGGCGTGCTGATCGAGCCGGGTGACGTCTTCTTCGACGCCGGCGCGGCAACGCCCGTGCCGTTCAACTATGCGCGCCTCGGGTTCGCTTCGATCGACGCGTCCCGCATCGAGGCGGGGATCGGCGCGCTCGCCGACGCGTTCGCGCGCGTCACTGTCACTGTCTGACGCCGCCGCCACCGCAGCCCGCGGCCGCGGCGCCGCGCGTACCGCGGAGCTGGCGCCCGAGCCGGAGCGTAATCTGTAGGCATTGCTTGGAGAGGGCGTTGCGATGCGGGTCGGCGTGCCGAAGGAAATCAAGGTGCTCGAACACCGAGTGGGATTGACGCCCGCGTCGGTGCGGGAG
Organism: Betaproteobacteria bacterium; assembly: GCA_039933815.1. Lineage (GTDB taxonomy): Bacteria > Pseudomonadota > Gammaproteobacteria > Burkholderiales > Casimicrobiaceae > VBCG01. The sequence goes on along the minus strand of JBDTNI010000098.1, from coordinate 2,336 downwards.
CTCGTCCATCACGGCCATTCGGTGCACGTCGAGCGCAATGCGGGACAGGGCATCGGTGTCGGCGACGACGACTATCGACGGGAGGGCGCCGCGATCGCGCCGACGGCGGCGGACGTGTTCGCGCAATGCGAGCTGATCGTCAAGGTCAAGGAGCCGCAGGCGGTCGAGCGCGCGATGCTCGGGCCCGGCCACGTTCTGTTCACTTACCTGCACCTTGCACCCGACCCCGACCAGGCGCGCGAGCTGGTGGCGAGCGGCGCCGTTTGCATCGCCTACGAGACGGTCACGTCGCCCGCGGGCGGGCTGCCGCTGCTGGCGCCGATGTCCGAGGTCGCCGGGCGGCTCGCCGTGCAGGCCGGCGCGCATTACCTCGAAAAGGCGCAGGGCGGGCGGGGCGTGCTCCTCGGCGGCGTGCCGGGCGTGGCGCCAGCCAACGTTGTCGTACTGGGCGGTGGGGTCGTCGGCACGCACGCGATCGAGATCGCGCTCGGCATGGGCGCGCGCGTGACGGTTCTCGACCGGAGTGTCGACGTGCTGAAACGCCTGTGGTCGCACTACGGCGCTGCGCTGCAGACGATCTTCTCGACCGTGGATGCGATCGAGCGCTTCGTCGCCGACGCGGACCTCGTGATCGGGGGCGTGCTCATTCCGGGGGCGGCAGCGCCGAAGCTCGTCACGCGCGCGATGATCGCGGAAATGCGTCCGGGCTCGGTGGTCGTCGACGTCGCGATCGACCAGGGCGGATGCTTCGAGACATCGCGGCCCACCACCCACGCCGACCCCGTGTACGTCGTCGACGACGTCGTTCACTACTGCGTCGCCAACATGCCCGGCGGCGTGCCGCGCACGTCGACATTCGCGCTCAACAACGCGACGCTGCCGTTCGTCCTCGCGATTGCCGACAACGGGTGGAATCGCGCGCTCGCCGACGACGTGCACCTGCTGCACGGCCTCAACGTCGCGGCGGGCCGTGTGACCTGCCGTCCCGTGGCCGACGCGCTCGGCTATCCGTACGCCGAACCCGGCACGGCGCTGGGCTGACGGCGTCAAGCGCCGGACGAACGGTTCACTGCAGCGCGACGGTCCGTCCGGTCCGCGACGATTCCCGAACGGCGTCCATGACCTGCTGGCAGCGGAGCGCGTCGTCGAAATTCGGCGCCGGCGACGTGCCGCGCGCGATGCCGTCGTTGAAGTCGCGAACGAGCAGCCGAAAGGCCATCAGCCTGGGGTCGCGGTCGTCCTTGAATGGCGTGTAGCGCGGAGGTGTCGGTAGCTCCGCAGGCGACGCGCCGTCGCGGCTTGCCACGACCACGCCGTCTTCCATCGGGTTGGGACCGGGCTGCTCGGCGATCAGCGTGCCGGCGGTCCCCATGACGGCAATCCGCGTCCGCCTCGCCGGCGTGGCGGCGAACGACGCGACCATCGTCGCCACGCCGCCGCGTGCGAACTCGAGCGTGAACGTGAAACCATCGTCGGTCTGGGACTGGACGACGCGGCCCGATTCCGGATCCGTCAGGTCGGGGCGCAGCATCAGCAGTTTGCCGGTGACGGCGGTGACATCGCCGAACCAGTGCCGCAGTCCGTCGATGTAATGCGAGCCGAGCGCGCCGAGCACGCCGCCACCGTCCGCCGACGAGGCCATCCACGTCAGCGCGCGCGGCTCGCGCGTGACGTAGCGATCCATGAACAGCTCGATCGTGCATAGCTGGAACGTTCCGATGTAATGCTCGTCCAGCAGCGCCTTGACGTACGCGCGTTGCGGCGCGTGGCGGAACTCGTGGCCGACCATCGCGGTGCGGCCGCTGCGGACGGCCGCGTCGCGCATCGCAGCGGCCTGGGCCGAGTCGAGCGCAAACGGTTTTTCGCACAGCACGTGCTTGCCGGCGTCGAGCGCGGCCATTGTCAGGTCGTGATGAGCCCCCGGCGGCGTCACGATGCCGACGGCGTCGAGATCGGAACGTCGAATCAGTTCGAGCGGATCCGTGTGCACATCCGGGATGCCCGCGTCGTCGGCGGCCTTTCTCGCCTTGTCGCCGTGACGGCTGCACAGCGCGACCACGTCCCACCCTTCCGAAGCAAACGCGGGCGCGTAGACCTGCGACCCGAACCCGATGCCGATGATGCCGACACGGCGACGCGGCTGCGACATGCGCTTCTCCTTTAACGAACCGATGATTCATTTTCGCGCGCGGAATCGGTGCTGCTGCGCGGACGCCGGGGATGATAGTCCAATGGCGCCACGGCCGCGCGGGGGCGCCTCGCGCTGGACTCAAGCCCGCTAACGCCGTGGCACTAGCGGTCCTACGGCCGCAGGGTGACAATCGTCCGGTGGCCAA
>JBDTNI010000097.1:0-7104 GCA_039933815.1 Betaproteobacteria bacterium | reverse complement strand
GGGGCGCAACATGAAAAAACGTTCAATTGTCGGGATTTCCCGACACTTTATTCGGCTTTGGCGGGAAAACGCTGTCCAGTCGCTCCATCTTTCGCCGCAGATCTTCGATCACGCGCGTGTAGTCGACGCTGTCGTTGACCACGCGCGGCGTGATGAACAGGACGAGTTCGCTGCGGTTGTTCGTCAGCGATTCGTTGCCGAACAGGCCGCCGAGGATGGGGATGCGGTTCAGCAGCGGCAGTCCGTTGTTCGCATTGCCCTTCGTTTCCTGGATGAGGCCGCCCATCACCATCGTCTGGCCGGACGGCACGGCCAGGAGCGTCTGCACGGAGCGCGTGTCGATCGGCGGCGCGCCGCCGGCGACGTCGGGCGTGCCGGGGCTGCTGACCTCGGCCTGCACGTCGAGCGTCACCAGGCCGCCGTCGTTGATGTGCGGCGTCACCTGCAGCAGCACGCCGGTATCGATGTACTGCGACGTCGTCGTGACCGCATTCGTCGTATTGCCGACGATTGTCTGCTGGCTGACGGGAATGCGGTTGCCCGCCTTGATCGTCGCCTTCTGGTTGTCGAGCGCGGCAATGTGGGGATTGGCGATGACCTTCGTGTTGCCGTAGCTGTCGAGCAGGTGCAGCGCCGCCTGGACGCCGCCCGGGAAGTTGGCGTTGTTGATCAGGTAGCTGAACCCCTGCGCGGCGGCACTGAGACCGGAGGCGACCGCGCCGGCCGTGGACGTCGGCAGCGTGACCGCCGGGTTGAACCCGCCGCTCTGGAAGAGTCCTCCGCTGCCGCGCCCCGACGGCGCCGCGCCCTTGAAGATCCAGTCGACGCCGAATGTCAACTGGTCGGTGAGCTTCACCTCGGCGATCGTCACCTCGATCATCACCTGCCGCGACGCGACGTCGAGCTTCTTCAGCGCCTGCTCGATCACCGAGTATTCCGACGGCGTCGCGACGATCAGCACGGTATTCTGGTCCTTGTCGGCGACGACCTGGATGTTGCGCACGACGCCGCCGCCCTCGGCGCCGACGGCGTTCGCATCGGCGGCGGCGCCGACGACGGCCCCGGCCGCCGCGGCGGCCGCAGGTGTCGCGGACGCCGCAGGCGTATTCGGCGCTATGGTCGGCTGGGTCTGGAATGACGGCGGCGACACGATCTGGCCCGCCGGCGTGCCGGGTGCGAGCGTCGGCGGTCCGGCCGCGGACGATTGCGCCGCGTGCCCGGTGAACGCCTGCTGCAGCAGCGGACCGACGCGTTCCGCGCGCTGGTTCTGGAGGTTGTAGACGTAGAACCGCGTGCCCTCACCGCTGCCGCTGTCGAGGCGCTCGATCCACTTCCTCGCCTGCTCGATGTACGAGGCGTTGGGCGAGATCACGAGGAGCGCGTTCATCCGCTCGATCGGGATGATCCGCAGAATGCCGGTGAACGGGCTGGTCTCGCGGTTGCCGATGATCTTGTCGAGCTCCTGGGATACGGTCTTGACGTCGGCGTTCTGCAGCGTGAACACGCCGGCGGACATGCCGGACATCCAGTCGATGTCGAACATGTCGACGGTCTCGAGCAGGTGCCGCAGTTCGACCTCCGTTCCCGACAGCACGAGCAGGTTCCGGACGTCGTCGACGCGGATCGCCTGCGCGTCCTTGGCGAACGGCTCCAGGATGCGCAGCATGTCGCGCACGCCGATGTACTTCAGCGGCACGATCTGGACCGAGTACCCCTGCGGCAGCGCGCGTGTGGAGTTGCCGAGCTGCGGCGTGACGTTGCCCCGGACGGCGGCTGTCTGGGGGACGATTTTCCAGAGATTGCCCTCGTAGAGCATCGTCGCGCCGTTCATGCGCAACAGCGTCTCGAGCGTCGCGGGCAGCGCGTCGCGCGAGATGCCGGCCGTGGTCCGGATGGTCACCTGGCCGCCGACGTTCGGGTCGATCGTGTAGGGCTGGTTCAGGATGTCGCCGAGGATGTTGCGCACCACCTCGCGCAGGTCGGCGCCCTCGAAATTCAGCACGACCGGCCCGGCGGTGGGCGGAGGCGGCGGGGGTGCGGAGGGCAATGTGCCCCCGCTGTCCTGGCCGCGGACGACCACGCCGGTGCCCTTGAATATCCGCGTCCGCTCTTCCGCGATGCGCGCTGCGGCGCGGGCGGTGTCGGCGTCCGCCGCGCGCGGCGACTCGACGACCGCGGCGGGCGCGACAATCTCCATCCGCGGCGGCTGCTGGGCGCACGCGGCGAGCAGCGGAATCAATGCCGCGGCGACGGCGGTTCGGGTAACGGAATGGGTCATTGGGGTGGCGTCTCTGGCGAGTTGGTAGGGCGGAGGGCAGCGGCGTCCGGGACCACGGGCGCTGATCGGCGGGGTTCCGGGACGCGCGCCGTCATCGCACCGGCCCGGGCGTTACGATCGGCTGGCCGCCGGCTGCGGCTGCCGCCGCCTCGCGCGCCAGTCGGCGACGCTGCGCAAGCATCTCGCTGACGCTGACGTTTCCGCCGGCCCCCACGGCCGCTGGCGCAGCCGGTGGCGGCGCTACCGGGCGGGTGATCGCACGACCGGTGCCCCCCGCGCTGCCGCCGATTGCCGCTGTAGTGGCGCCCGACGGCAGAGCGCCCGGCATCGGGACGCCGGGCGGCACCGCCGTCACGGTCTGGACGGTCGACCGCGGCCCCGTTGCGATCTTCAGCGACAGGTCCTCGAACTCGTCGCCCTGCTTCAATCGGACGCGGTCGGACTTCACCTCTGCGACTTTCATGCCGTCGAGCGTATCGCCCTGCCGCACCGTGCGGGCCTTGCCGCCGTTGACCTCGCGCAACAGCGCCGTCACGACGTCGCCGACCCTCGTCGTCCCCGTCAGCAGGTACTGGCCGCGCTTCATCGACGCTGCAGCCGCGGCGCTTTGGGACGCCGGCGGGGCGGGCCTGCGGGTCGGGTTGAACAGCACGCGATCCACCGTTTCGCGGCGCGATTCGATCCCGCCGTCGATCTGGTATTCCGGCAGCAGCGCGACGGCGACGGGCTGCGGCGCGCCCACGGCCGGATGCGGCGCCTCGTGCGTCAGCGCGCGTCCCCAATCGGTCTCGATGCCGATCGCCGCAGCGACCGCTGCGAAAGGAATGGCCCACACGAGCAGGCCGCGCGCCGTCGCCGTTGCGTCACTCATCGGTTGTCCTTGCACAGGATCGTCACGACGGCGCCTTGGCAGGCGCACCGGGTCGAGGCGCTTCCGGGTACGCCCACGCGCCGACGTCGAGTTGCACGTTGAGTTCAGGCTCCTGGCCGGCCGCCGGCTTGAACCCGCGAAACGCGTTCAGCGGCCGGACGCTGATGTTGTCCACGATCATGTAGGGCTGATGGGTTTCGATCGCGAGCAGAATCCGCTGCAGCGCGGGCGTCGCCGCGAAGAACTGGACATTGACGCCGATTTCGCGAAACCGACCGTCCTCGCGCGGACTCGTGTTCTGACTGGTCGTGATGCGCCCGCCGTTGCCTTCGATGGCGGCCTTGACGAGCTCCTGCAGCTCCGCGCCCGCGAGATTGGCGGCTGAATTGCGCAGGAAGAAACGGCGTCCGTCGCGTCGCTGCATCGCATTGAGCGCGGTGCGCAACGCGGGCGCCTGCGCGGCGACACGCTGGTATCGCTGCAGGCGGTCGCTGGTCTGGTCGATCGCTGCATCGTAATGACGATGCAGCGCGATCACGGGTCCGAGCACCGCGACGAGCACGATGACGACGGCGGCGACGAGCAGCCCGCCGGCGAGCGCGCGCTGCCGCGACGGCGACATGGTTTTCAGCGCCGGCGGCGTCATGGCGTCTTCCTGTCGCTGTCCGGCCGATCGGGCTCGGCGGCCGGCGGCGGCGCGACCGGCACCGGCGCAGTCGCCTGCCCGGGCGCGGGCATCGGCCGCGGCGACGGAATGGACGTCACCCGGCCGGCGCCGCTTCGCACCGGCGGCGGGATGACGACGACGCCCGGCGCATGTGCGGGCGGATTTGCGCCGGGCGGCACGGCGCGCGGCGGCGGCGCGGTCGCCGGCGTCAGGGGCGGCACGGATTCGGCTGCCGGCGGCGTGACCGACGGCGCCGGCACTGCCGTGGACGCGATCGGCGTGGCAATGGTGGCAGCCGGAGCGGGAGCGGGCGTAGGCGCGGGGACGGCGACTACCGGCGGCGGCGCCGCCGTCACGTCGATCGGCATCGCGGGACGCGGCGGCAGCGGCGTCAACTGCGCGCCGACATCGAAGATCTCGCCGGGGCCGGGCTGGATCTTCGTCGTCGGCGAGCGCGGCGCGGCTTGCCTGTAGAACTGCGAGTCCTCGAGCAGCGTCACAAGGCGACCGGCGTTCGCCGATTCGCCGCGAAGCGCCAGCTCGCGCTGGCCGTCCTTGCCGCGGACGCTGCGCAACTCGAGTTGCGTGAGCCACGTGTCGTCGGGCAAGAGGTGCGTGATGTCGTCGAGCACCTGCACTGCACTCGGAAACGCGTACTTGCGCTCGAGCGCGAAGTTGTAATCGCCGATGCGCCGCTCGAGCTCGGTACGCAGCGCGTCGGAAGTGCCGGCGCGCTGGCGGGCCGCGTCGGCCTGCTCGTTCAGCGAGATCGCTTCGACGCGTTTCTGCCACAGCGGCAGCGCCAGCGCGACCAGCACGCCGGCGACCAGCAGCAGCAACGGGATGGCGACGCGCCACCGCGACGAAGATGCGTCGCCCGGACGCTCGGTACGCAACAGGTCGAATGCCGACAAACCGGCCATCGCAGGCGCGTCCACGGTGACGCCGACCACGCGCGCACCGAACGACTCGGCCTGCCGCAGCAGCGGATCGACGACCGCGCGGCGTGCAGCGGCGAGGTCGACTTCGATCGTGTTGCGGGCCGTATCACGGTCGACGACGACGGCGTCGAAGTACAACTCGTCGGACTTGAACGGCGTGTGGCGGTCGAGGTCGTAGGCCAGCGCCTGGCGCAGATTGGGTTCGATCGCCGCGGGGAGCGTCAGGCGCTTGCGCAGCGACGCGCGCGACGACAACGCCACGACGATCTCGGGTGCCCTGCCATTGGCAGCGCGCCCGAGCGGCGCGATAGCGGTGCGGCCGCCGGCCCCCACCGCCTGCGCATCGCCCACAAGCGGAATGCGCGCCGACTCGACCATTCGCACGCTGCCACCGGCTTTGACGGGCCGCCACAGCGTCGCCTGCGCGCCGTCGAACGCGAGGACCGGCCGCGCGCGCCGGTGGGCGAGCGCCGATCGCAGCGGCGGGGGCATCATCGACGCCAGCTCGCGCGCCCACCAGCGCCCGAAACCGGTCAGCCCGAGGCGGCGCGCGACGGCGCGACGCGGGCCGGTGTTGAACGACGTCGAATCAGTGAGTGCGGCCATCGGCGGAAGAAGAGAGCGGCGGCGCGGCGGCTGATCGGGACGGCTCGAGCCATGCGAGCGCAATCAGCGGCCGCTGGGCGTCGGACGACGGACGCAGGACGGCTTCGCGGGCGAAGGTTACACCATCGCTCAAGGACGCCTCGGCGCGAATTCGCCAGATCGCCACCGGTCCGCTGCCGAACGCCTGTCCAGGAGCGAATGGTGGGAGCGGGAGCTTGTCGGCGAGCGCCTGCGCGCGAAGCGCGACGAACGCGTCGACACTCTCGGGTGTCGCGTTGGGCAACGCGAGCAGCACCGCGCGTTCAGCCGTGGCGGTATTGACGCCAGGCTGGCGCGAATAGACAGTCATCAGCGGCGCGATGCGACGAAACACGTCGGGCGCCATGCCGAGCACCCGCGCGACCTCGCCGATGGTCTCGAACGACGCGTTCGCCGGTCCGTATTTCAGGTTCGCCGCTCGATACTCGGGAAGCTCGGCGCCGTTGGGCCGGCGCAGGTCATCGGGATCGCGCCAGTCGACGATTGCGTCCACGAGGGACGCCGCGGCGGCGTCGTCGAGGCCCCCGACGACGATCAGCAGATTCTTCAGGAGCACGTCGGGCGCCGTGTTGACGTCGATCTTTGCGGCCTCGTCCACCGCGGTCACCACGACAGTGGCCTCGCCGTCGACGTAGCGGTGCGGCTGGCCGTCGGGCTTCCAGGCGTTGGCGAGCTGCGGGCGCATCAGCTCGAACGCCGCGCGCTCCACGGCGCCGTCGGCGATTGCACGCGCCTGCGCGATTGAAACCGCGTTGCGCGCCGCGAGCGCCTCGCTGCGCATGCTGAACGCAAAACCGCTGGCGAGCACGGTCAGCAGCACGGTGACCCAGAGCGCCAGCACCAGCGCAATGCCGGATTCGCGTCCACGGCGGCGAAGGCTGTGCGCGCGCATCGTCAGACCGCCGCGCACCGCTGTCGCGCGATATCCCACGCGCGACAGCCGGCCTCGGGCGCCTCGCGCGGACGCACGTACATCGTCGGCCACGCCGGACCCTGAAGCGGCTTCACGTCGATGCGGATCATCATCGGCAGCAGCTGCGGGTTGTCCCAGTGATCGCGCCACGTCGGCGCGACGCTCGTCGCGGTGTCGGCGTCGCGTCCGTAATAACCGAGGGTCAACCCGGCGATGCCCTCGGCGAGCACCGAGCGCTCGGCGTTCGCGAATTCGGGCGGCGCGTCGGCGGCGAGATCGGGGATCACACGCTCGAGCACGAGTGGCGACTTCGCGTCGTCGGTGCGGACCGCCAGGCGGAACAGCCAGATGCCGCCACCGGCGACGCGCGGCGGAAGATCGGCCGCATAGCGCAACTCGTCACGCGCACCGCGGAACACGATGGGCCATTCGACGATACGGCGCATCCGCAGCGGATGCTGCGCCTCGAGGTTCGACCGCAGGAAATCCTGCGCGAGCCGCATCGACGACGCGGCCTCGACCTTCTGCTCGCCGCCGTCGGTGCTTCGCCCCGCGAGGCGAAACGACCCGAACAGCACGGCCGACAGCAACGCGAGCAGCGTCATCGCGATCATCAGCTCGAGCAGCGTGAAGCCGCGCTGTTGTCGAAAGCGTGTCGTCATGCGGGGTTGCGCTGGCCGAGTTTCAGCGTCGTCAGCGACAGCGCCCGCGCACGACCCGCGACGCCCGGGAAACGCACGTCGACCGTGACGCGATAGAGCCGCGTGGGCATTCCGTCCGCCGCACGCT
>JBDTNI010000096.1:0-7123 GCA_039933815.1 Betaproteobacteria bacterium | reverse complement strand
GCGCATGCGCAACCTCGGCGGCATCATCATCATCGACTTCATCGACATGGAAAACCTCGACCACCGGGGTGCCGTGCTCGCCGAGCTCAACAAGGCGCTGGAGAAGGACCGCACGCGGCTGACCGTCAACGGCTTCACGCAGCTCGGCCTCGTCGAGATGACGCGCAAGCGCACGCGCGAATCGCTCGCGCACGTGCTGTGCGAGACGTGTCCGACGTGCAGCGGGCGCGGCGAGTTCAAGACGGCGCAGACCATCTGTTACGACATCCTGCGGGAAATCCTGCGCGAATCGAAGCAGTTCAATGCGCGCGAGTTCCGCATCCTCGCGTCGCAGTCGGTGATCGACATGTTTCTCGACGAGGAATCGCAGGGGCTCGCGCAGCTCGGCGATTTCATCGCCAAGCCGATCTCGCTGCAGGTCGAGACGCTGTACACGCAGGAGCAGTACGACATCGTGCTGATCTAGTGTCCTGTCCCGTAAATTCGCTCGATAGTTCGCGGCGAAATCGGCCGCCATGCTGCGTTGCTCGGCCTCACGGTAGCACGGGCTACGGCGTCGGCCGAGCGCCTTGCCTGGCGGCCGATTTCATCCGCTCCTTTATCTTCGGAACTTACGGGACAGGACACTAGTGAGCATGGCGCCGTCGAAGCCGCCCGGCGTGATGCGACGCCTTTGGCTTCGCGCGAAAGCGATGTTTCGCCGGGCCGAGCCCCGCGAACTCGCGCCCGGCCGCTTCGAACGCGGCAGCACGGCGGCGTCCACCGGCGCGGTGTCCACGGCGCCGCTCGTTGCGCCGCGGCGTGAATACCTCGTCTACGTTCCGAAGGGCCACGATCGCGGGCGCCGGCTGAGCCTCGTGGTGCTGTGTCATGGCTGTCGGCAGACACCCGAGGATCTCGCCGGGCTGACGGGCATCGCCGAGCGCGCGGATCGCGAAGGCTGGCTCGTGCTGCTTCCGCGACAGGCACCGGCCGCCAACCCGTGGCAATGCTGGAACTGGTTCGACGCCAATACCGCGCGAGGAGCCGGCGAAGCCGCGATCGGCGCGGCGCAGATCGTCGAAGTCCGGCGGCGCTTCGGCGCGCGACGCGAGCGCGTCTGGATCGGCGGGTTGTCCGCAGGAGCCGCGCTCGCCGCGGCCGTCGGTTTGTGGTATCCGCGGCTCGTGCGTGGCGTGTTCGCGCATTCCGGTCTCGCCTGCGGTGCCGCCGCGTCGCCGCGGACCGCGCTCGACGTGATGCGAAACGGCCCCGACGGCGACGTCGCAGGCGCCGCGGACCGTGCGCGCGCCGCCGTCGGCGCCCGGGCGCTCTCCGTGCCGCTGCTCGTCGTGACGGGCGACAATGACAATGTGGTCGGCCCCGGCAACCACATCGCGCTCGCTCGCCAGTACCTGCGCTTCAACGGGCATCCTGCCGGTATCGACGGCTACACGCGCGGCGACGCGCTGCCCGCGCCCGATGCGACGGCGCGCGAGGGGGTCGGCGGACGGCATCGGCTGCATGCCAGCGACTGGCTCGCCGACGGACGTCCGCTGGTGCGTCACGTCGCCGTCGAAGCGCTGGGACATGCGTGGAGCGGCGGCCGCGCGGATTTCAACTTTTCCGATCCGCTCGGCCCCGACGCGCTCGACCTTCTTTCGAGCTTTGCGAGCGTCGCGGCGCCATTGCGATAATCCTCGATAATCCCCCCCACCCGTTCGCGAGAGCCCCGATGACTGCCACCGCCATGAATCACTTCACGGTCCTGACCGACGACGTGCCGGCGACCGTCGATTTCTACCGCGACCTGCTTGGCCTTTACGCGGGGCCACGGCCGCCATTCGATTTTCCCGGCGCCTGGCTTTATGCGGGCGAGGTGCCCATCCTCCACGTCGTCGGCGGCCGGCCCGCGGCGGCGATGCGCGCGGGCGTGATCGACCACATGGCGTTCACCGCTCGCGGGCTCGCCGGCACGCTGGAAGCGCTCGCGGCGCGCGACATTCCCCATACGTGCAGGCAGCTTCCCGGCGGCGGCACGTGGCAGGTGTTCTTCTCGGACCCCAACGGCGCACGCGTCGAACTCGACTTCGCCGCCGACGAAGCGCGAAGCGGCGAGCCCGCGCCCGCCCGGTGACGTCCCGGCACCGTACACCGCAACCGCTTGCGGCCGACCACCTGATCGTGGCCGCCGAGACGCTGCCGGACGGCGTCGCGTGGATCACCGAGCGTCTCGGTGTCGCACCGGCCAGCGGCGGTCGCCATGTCGCGATGGGCACGCACAACGCGTTGCTGCGGCTCGGCGATTGGCTCTATCTCGAGGTGATCGCCATCGATCCATCCGCCGCAGCGCCGTCGCGTCCGCGCTGGATGGATCTCGACGAGCCGCGCATGCGCGCGACGCTGTCGGAGGGGCCGGCGCTCGTCCACTGGGCCGCGCGCTCGCGCGACATCGACGACGACGCGCAGCGAAGCCCGATCGATCTCGGCACCGTGATGCCGATGTCCCGCGGCGAATTTCGCTGGCGGCTGACGGTTCCCGACGATGGTCATCTGCCGGGGCGAGGCCTCGTGCCGACGCTGATCGAGTGGCCGGACGAGCGCCATCCGGCCACCGGCCTTCCGCCCAGCGGTGTCGAGCTCGTTGCACTGGCGGGCGAGCATCCGGAACCGGCGCCCATCCGCGAAGCACTGGCGGGGCTCGGGTTGTCCGACACGCTGAAGGTAACGTACGGACGGTCGCCACGGTTGGCGGCGATGCTGCGCACGCCGCGCGGCATCGTGACGCTGTAACGTTTTCGCTTCAGCCGAGGGCGCCGCGCGCCTCCACCGGCCACACGGCCGCGACGACGCCGTCGCGGACTGCGACGATCCAGTCGTAGAGATTGACGGTCGGATCGCAGTGGCCGGGGATGAGCCATACGCGCTCGCCCAGCGCAAGCGATGTGGGCGCCTGCGACTGCAGCACGCCGTGCTCGTCGGACGCCCTTGCGTACGAAACGTCGGTGCGCGCGTGCACGACCGGAAGCCCCGAGTCGAACGAAAACGCCTTCAGCCCCGCGTCGACGATTGCGCGCCCGCGTTCGGGCGCACTCATCACCGACGCGACGACGAACAGACTCTGTTCGAAGCGAAGGTCGTTCGCGCCGGCGACATTGCGCCCGTAGTCGGCGTCCATGAAGACGTACGAGCCCGGCTGGAGTTCACCGTAGACGCCCGAATCACGCTCGTGCTGCCACGTGCCCGTGCCTGCGCCGGTGACGAGATCGCACCGCATGCCCGCGCCGATGATCGCGTCGCGGGTCGCGCGGGCCTGCGCGGCCGCCTCGGCGACTGCAGTCGCGCGCGCCTGCGGGTCGCGCAAGTGCTGGGCAGCGCCGTGATACGCCTGCAGCCCCCGCAGCCGCAGGCCGGCCGCGCGCTGGATCGCCGCTGCGAGCGACACCGCATCCGGGCCGGGTGCCACGCCGCAGCGACGCGCGCCGACATCGATCTCGATGTAAACGTCGAGCACCACGCCGGCTCTCGAGGCCGCGTCGGACAGCGTAGCGACGGGCGCGTACGCATCGACGAGGACGCCGATCGTCGCCGACACGGCGAGATCCGCGAGCCTCGCGATCTTCCGGGGCGCGACGATCTCGTTGGTGACGAGCACATCGCGCACGCCCGCTGCGACGAACGCCGCGGCCTCGTCGGTCTTCTGGCAGCAGACGCCGACGGCGCCGAGCGCGAGCTGCGCCTTGGCGATCGTCGTGCACTTGTGCGATTTCGCGTGGGGACGCAGGCGCGTGCCGCTCGTCGCGTCAGCCATTGTCCGCAGATTGCGCTCGAACGGCGCGAGATCGACGACGAGCGCCGGCGTTTCGATCGCGTCGACGCGATCACCGACCTGGGCGGGAATTCGTTGCCTCGGATCAGGCGCGGCGGGTTAAATGTCCCGGAACCGCTGCAACTCAGTAGATGAATATCCAGTAGGCCAGTGCGGCGAGCAGCGAGTACTTCACGGCGCGGAACACGGTGCGATTGCGACGCTTGAGCCGCCCGAGCACGTCGCTGCCGCGCCCGAGCAGCGCGTAGACACGGTTCGCGGCGCCGATCGGCTCCGCTTCCGTGTTCTGCGTCGCGCCGGCGCGAATGAACGTCCGGCTGACGAACCGATTCAAGCCCTGCATCACGCGCGTGCGCAACGGGCGCTCGACGTCGCAGAACAGGATGATCCGCGTCTGGTCGGTCTCGTTCTCCGCGGAATGGATGAATGTCTCGTCGAACAGCAGGTCCTCGCCGTCCCGCCACGCGTAGGGTTCGCCGTCGACGTAGATGCGGCACTTGTCGGAGTTGGGCGTGACGAGGCCGAGGTGATAGCGCAGCGAGCCGGCGAACGGATCGCGGTGGCGATTGAGCTTGCCGCCGGGTGGCAGCAGCGCGAACATCGCGGCGTTCACCGTCGGCAGCGTCTGCACGAGCGCAACCGTCTTCGGGCACGCCGCCTGCGCCGACGGCAGCGGCTCGCCGTACCACTTCACGTAGAAGCGCTTCCAGCCGTTCTTGAAGAACGAGTTGAAGCCGAGGTCGTTGTGGCCGGTGGCCGCGCGGATATGGCCTTCGCCGAGCAGCGAGATCGCCTCGTCGCGAATCATCTGCCAGTTGTCGCGCAGCACGTCGAGGTCGGGAAGCGCGCGCGGATCGAGAATCGGCTTTGCCGGAACCGCCGAGAACAGGTACATCAGCGCGTTGTACGGCGCCATGATCGTCGAATGATCGGCGAGCTGCTTCGTCAGCTTGTGGCGTACGCGCCCGCGCAGATGCACGAACAGCGCCGACGCCACGAAGACGTACAGCACGAGAAACTTCGGCGCGAGCAGCGTCGGGATCACGATGGCGATGGGTGCGCACCCCGCCGTCCCGGGAGCGCGCGGAGCGATTGTACGCCCCGCGCGCGGACACCCCCCGCCGGTCAGGCGATGCGCACGTCCGCGGCGTTGGCGAGCCGATTTGCGTCGATGCCACCAACGCTGCCGCGGGCCTCGTCCGGCGGCGTTTCCGTCGTTTTGCCGCCGATCAGGCACCAGGCGCGGCGCAGCGAGTACGCGCAAAGGAGCGTGCCGCCAGCCGCCGCCGCTAGACCGGGCGCGACGCGGACACCTCCGTCGATCATGCCGACGACCGCACCGAGCGCCACCCCGGCGCCCCCGAACGCGCCCAGGCGCAACCAGATGCCGGCGGCGACCGCCGGCCCGTCCCAGCGCGGGCGAACCGAATCACCACGATACGACTCCATGACGAACTCCTGATACCGGACGCGGCGCAGTGCCGCAGGTCTCCAGCATAGGAACGATCACGCGCGCGCGCCAATCGTCATTTCGGATCGCGGCGCTCGCGGCCGCGAGCTCGCCGTAGACGAGGCGACCGATGGCGAGGAGCTCCGCGCGGTCGAGCGTGCCCGACAACGCGTAGCCGGACTGGTCGTCCACCCAGTAGTAGACGCCGACGCCGTCCTCGACGGCATAACGGAACGCGGTCTCCCTCGCACCCGCCGGCTGCCGGCGCGCCTGCAGCGTGAGCCGCTGCTTGGCGGCGTTCTCGTACATGAACAGCGCCGTCGGCTGCTCGTTGCCGGCCACGAGCCGCCCGCCGACCAGCGCGTAGCCGACGCTGTTCAGGTCCGGCGCACGAACGGGAAAGCCCAGTCGCCGCGTGAGCCAGGTCACGAGTCGTTTTTCCTCGTTCGCCCACACCTCGACGGGTCGATTGGCGTCAGCTGCATACAGCGCGTGCGTGAGCGCGGCCTGGCGGGCAAACGTCGTCGGCGTGCCAGCGCGCTCCAGCGCGGCGTCGCGCGCGAGCCAACCGGCCGTCACGCCGATACCGAGCAGCACCACCGCCGCCGCCGCCGCGAAGGCCCCACGCGCCCGCGCGGCGCGCGACGGCGGACGCGCCGCGTCGACGAGCCGTGGCGGCAGCGGCTCATGCAGCATTTCGTCGAGCCCGCCGCGCAGCCACGCGTTCTGTCTCAACGTTTCGGCGCCACGCGCGGCCAGGGCCGCATCGTGCGCCATCGCCTGCTCGAACGCGTGTCGCCGTTCGTCGGGAAGCTGTCCGTCCGCCCACGCGTGCACGTCGTCGTCGGTGGTACGCGGCGTCTTCATCGGCTCGAATTCAGCGGACGATCTTGAGCGGCGGCGCAGCGGCGCCTGGCGGGTCATTGACGAGCCGGCGCAGCTTTTCGCGCGCGCGGGAGAGCCGCGACATGACAGTGCCGACGGGAATCGCGAGCACGCTCGCGATTTCCTCGTAGCGCATCTCTTCGACCGCCGCTAGCACGAGCACCTCGCGCTGCTCCGGCGCGAGCCTGTCGAGCACGCGCAGCACTTCGAGCAACTCGACATGCGTTTGCTGCGTGGCATTCACGGGCAGCTGCCACGCGATGCCGGCATCGGTCTCGGCGTCGAGCGACACGTTCCGAGCTTCGCGCACGGCGAGCGCGCGCTGGTTGATGAACAGGTTATGCATGATCGTGAACAGCCACGCGCGGAGGTCCGTTCCCGCCGCCCACAACCGCCGTTTCTCCCAGCCGCGCGCGAGCGTCTCCTGCACGAGGTCATCGGCGCGCACAGCGTCGCCGGTCAGCACGCGCGCGTACCGGCGCAGCCGCGGAATCGCGGCAACGAGTTCGGGATGCGGCAACGGCAGCTCGGGCGTCATGGCGGCTCGGCCCGCGAGACGGGGCCTGGCGGGCAACGCGGGTGTGTGGCACGCCGTCATCATGGTACGCCGGCGAACCTCGACGCGACGCTGTTTGCCTACGCCGCGCGCACGATGCGGCCGGACGTCGCAAACGGTCGCGCACGGGCAGGCGTCGCGACGCCGCCATCGCGCCCTAAGCAATCGGCCACGCCGTCTCCGTTCGTTCGTCGGTCAGGCCGGGCCAACAGCCGGGCGCCGCTGGTTATTCCCCGCTGGTGTCCTGTCCCGCAAGTTCCGAAGATAAAGAAGCCGATTTCGCCGCGAACTATCGAGCGAATTTACGGGACAGGACACTCTAGACGAGGAACAGCGTCGCGAGTCCGAGAAAGATGAAGAAGCCGCCCGAATCGGTCACAGCCGTGATCATCACCGACGAGCCGACCGCCGGATCGCGGCCGAG